>NZ_JAXUHN010000020.1:0-15577 GCF_035916875.1 Methylomicrobium sp. Wu6 | reverse complement strand
AGTCAGAGGAATGGAGGCTGTTTTTAGGCAGCGAGAGCCATTGAGTAGTTTTCGTCGTTTGCGAATACTTTTTTTCTGTAGGTTTTACGAGGTGTACAGTCCTCGGCATGCACTTAAGGCTTTGCTACCCACGTCGAAGCCAGGTCGCCCCCTTATTTACGGAAAATAAGATAGAATCTTTAAGGTAAAAGTTCAAACTTTATGTTCTCGATCCGTGAGTTGAAAATTGATAGTGCCGCTATTTTTGCGAAAGCTTGTTTTGGGCTGCAAAAGGGCGTTGAAGTTTTGCCAGCTTTTGAACAAAAGTGGCGTTCATTTTTCCATCCTATTAGTCAAGTGTTTGTTCTAGAATGGACTTATATAATTCCCATCACGCCAATTATTGTAAAATTTTCAACGCCAGTTAACATGCCTCAGGTATGTTATAAACATCCAACAGAAAAATCACCTTATTCGGCGCTGCCATCTTTTGCCTCTGTTGGTTCGGGATTGTGCCAGCGGCCGTCCGCTGCGATGAGCGCGTCAGCCTTTTTTGGGCCCCAGCTGCCGCGTTTGTAAGGGCAAACCCGGCGGGGCGTATTAAGGACGGGGTCGACCACTGCCCAGGCTGCCTCAATCGCGTCCTCACGGGTGAAGAGTGCGCCGTCGCCAGTCATGGCATCTCCCAACAACCGTTCGTAGGGCGCTTGCTCTCCCAGTTGCTCTTCAACCAAGTAGAGCTCTCGTTGGTCGCCGATGAACTCCTTCCCTGCGCGCTTGACGCGAGCGGCGAGAGCAATGGCGGAGTTGGGGGAGAGCCGGAAGCGCAGATAATTGGCTCGTCCCGCTGCCGGCGCTGAATCGTCGAACAGTCTTTGAGGTGGCGGTTTCAGTTCCACCAGCACCTCCGCCGCGGTTTCAGCCAAAAACTTGCCAGAGCGCAAGTACCACGGCACCCCATGCCAACGCCATGAGTCGATGAACAGCCTCAGGGCGCAGAACGTCTCCACATCAGAGTCTTTCGCTACGCCGGGTTCCTTCCGGTAGCCCGCGTACTGGCCACGCGCCACATCGTCCGGCTGTAGCGGACGCATGGCTTGGAACACCTTGGCTTTTTCGGCATGCACGGCGCCAAAGCCCTGATAGGCTGGCGGCTCCATGCCCAGCAACGCGACGATCTGGAACAGGTGGTTCTGAATGACGTCGCGCAGACATCCGGCTGTCTCGTAAAACGCGCCGCGACCCTCTACGCCGAAATCCTCGGCCAGCGTGATCTGGACGCTGGCCACGCAGTTGCGGTTCCAAATCGGCTCCAGAAACGAATTGGCGAAGCGAAAATAAAGGATATTCATGATCGCCTCCTTGCCGAGATAGTGGTCGATACGAAAGATCGAGTCCTCTGGAAATACCGAATGCGCGATACGGTTTAGCTCGCGTGCAGAGGCCAGGTCGCGACCGAACGGCTTTTCGACGATGACGCGCGCTTGGTCATCCAAGCCCGCTGCGCCGAGTCCCTGGATGACCGTCGCGAACAGCGAGGGAGGTATGGCGAGGTAGTGCGCCGGGCTCCTGGCACTACCCAGAGCATTTTTTATCGCCGTGAAGGTATCTCGGTCGTTATAGTCACCGCACACGTAACTGAGCAGGGAGAGCAGATGGTCTAGTGCGCCTTGGTCATCGATCTTGCCGGATTTCTTTATGCTATCCATCGCCCGTTGACGCAGTTGATCTGTGCTCCACTTCGGAGCGGCAACGCCGACCACCGGGGCATTGAAGGCACCACGCTTCGTCATCGCGTAGAGTGCCGGAAAGATTTTCTTGTACGCCAGATCGCCCGTCACACCGAAAAGCACTAGAGCGTCGGACCGCGCCGCGCCGCCGTTGGTCTTGTTCATCTCAACTATCTCCATTCTTCACATCATATCCACTAAACTGCTGTCTTGGCGGAGAGAAGGCGATCGGCGTAGTCGGCTGCCGTCTGCGGTCCCGAAACTCAAAACACCCGAAGGGCTCCGCACTGACCATCTGCGCCGCCCCCCCTCATCGACCGCGGTCATGGTCAATTAGCATCCTTCGCTGGAATCTGAAATTCCACCGTCAAACTTCGCTAGCGCGAGACCGTCCTGAAGGGTATCGGCGTTAAGGTTTAGCAACCAAGAACCGATCACGATGTCTTTAAATTTGAACATCCATTGTATTTCATCTCAGCTAACCTGAGCCAGTGCTCCAAAGGCAATTCTGGGAAAATCAAATTCCTAATCGACTACTCAAGCTATGCGTCACACATCAGCTGGTATTTCTTCCAACTGCAACTTGTTAATAGCCATTACGGATAAAGATAATACTCATAGAATCATTGAACGACACTCCGATCGTATAGTCATTAGTTTTATTTCAACACCGGGGGCAATCATGGCCACACAAAGCTTCAAATCACACATTCTCCGCGTTGTCATCCTTCTTCTCGCTGTCGGGAGCCTGCTTTCGACAGCAACCTATGGACAAGGCGAGAAAAATGAAGCACAGCCGCCAATCCCCTCAACCAGCCCGGCAGATTCCAACCTGCCCTCGGTAGAACAAACGTTGGTCCTTGAGGGCGTTTTCGCCATGCAACTTGTGATGATTTTTGAAAGCATATGATCGACATTTCCTGCATCGAAATTTTTGCAGTGATCGTTTTTTTAATCGTTCTCTCCGGCTTCAGGATAGACCGTGAATACCAGCGAGGGGTCATATTCCGGCTGGGTAGATATTCCGGAATTAAAGGCCCGGGGCTGTACTGGATAATACCGCTGGTTGATCAAAAAGTGCGAATCGATATTAGAACTTCGACCGTCGATATCGAATCGCAGGAAACCGTCACCCGGGACAGTGTAACAGTTAAAGTCAATGCGGTTTTGTACTACAAGGTTCACGATCCTTCTAAAGCGGTGATTTCGGTAAAAGACTATCAATATGCAACCTACCAGGCCGCTCTAACAACTTTGCGGAATGTGATCGGCCAACATATTCTTGACGAGGTACTACGAGAAAGGGACAAAATAAACCATGCGGTTCGCGAGATCGTCGATCAAATCACGGACTCTTGGGGGCTAACAGTGGAATTTGTCGAAATGAAGGACGTTGAAATTCCCCAAACCATGCAACGAGCCATGGCCAAAGAGGCTGAAGCAATCCGCGAAAAACGCTCCCGAATCATCAAGGCGGAAGCAGAGCAAGAAGCTTCACAAAAACTGAATGATGCCGCAAAAATCATTTCAGAAAATCCATCGGCGCTGGAACTGCGCAGAATGCAAATGATTACCGAAGTGGGCGCGGAGAATAATACGACGACGATAGTCTTGATGCCTTCAGACTTTGTTACTGCGGCAAAAGAATTTACCCATTCTCTACAAAAGAAAAATGGTTAATCAAAAGGAATTCGCAATAAAAAAGAGCAGCTAGGCAATTTTGCGAACGATGTTGCCGTCTTCATACAAACTTTAGATATGTTTGCCGTTTTGTTTGGCGGTGCGGTGGCCATGCTGCCGGCTTTCATTCACGACGTCTATCATTATGGTCCTGAGGGACTTGGAATTCTTCGCGCCGCTCCGGCCATCGGTGCCTGATGACGGGATTATTGCTCGCGCGCTTCCCAATCAATTTACATGCCGGACGTTGGCTGTTGGCGACGGTAGCGGGATTCGGTATCTGCATTATCGGCTTTGCTTTAGCCATGAATTTTTGGGTTGGCGCACTATTCTTGATGGTCTCCGGCGTTTGCGATGGGGTGTCCGTGGTGATGCGCACGACCATCTTGCAACTGGCGACACCCGATACTATGCACGGACAAGTTTCCGCGATAAACGGCATCTTTATTGGATCATCGAACGAACTAGGGGCATTTGAATCGGGTGTTGCGGCACGCCTGCTGGGGTTGATGCCATCAGTGATTTTCGGTGGCTTGATGACATTGATTGTGGTGCCTGCAACTGCAAAGTTGGCGCCCAAATTACGCCGGCTGGAACTTCACCAATTGCATTGACAGTGTTAACCAGCGAAGGAGTACAGGAAGCGTAACGGTAGTGGAGCGGTGCATGACGCCCCCCGCATAGCCGCAATGCCGTTAAGGAAACTCTGAATAAGTCCTATGCCTGCGATAAAATATCCTCAGCCCGCCATATTCGATAGGTGCCCTCCAATGAAACAACTCGGACTCAGTGCCCCTCTGTTTGTGAAGAAACCGAAGCAGACTCGACGGCAACAATTTCTCCAGGAGATGGAACAGGTGGTGCCCTGGGCCTTATGGGAGAGCCGCATTGTGCCGCACTACCCGACGGCTGGCCGAGGCCGGCGCCCGTTTCCGTTGGCGACGATGCTGCGTATCCACCTGATGCAGCAGTGGTTCGGCTATTCCGATCCGGCGATGGAGGAGGCATTGCACGATATACCGATGCTGCGCGAGTTTGCCGGGCTTGATGCCGGAGAGGACGCCATGCCGGACGAGACGACGATCCTCAAGTTCCGGCGTCTGTTGGAAAGCCATCAGTTGGCGCAAACCCTATTTGATGAAACAGCGGCGCTGTTGGCCGAAAAAGGCTTGTTGCTGCGGCAAGGGACGATCGTCGATGCCACCTTGATTGCGGCGCCGCCGTCCACCAAGAACCGGGAACGGAAGCGGGATAAAGAGATGAGTTCGACCAAGAAAGGTAACAACTATCACTTTGGGATGAAGGCGCATATCGGGGTCGATGCCGAATCGGGCCTGGTGCATACGCTGGAGGTTACCACGGCGAAGGTCGCGGATGGCGTCATGACGGATGCCTTGTTGCACGGCGAGGAACGGATCGTTCTGGGCGATCGGGCCTATAGTCGCAAGGAACGCAATCTGGAGGCGGATCTCCAGGAGGGAGAGCCGGTCTGGGCGTTTCCGTTCAAGCGCAAGAAGGGCGAGACTTGCCTGCTGAGCAAGCGCTCTACAACCGCATGCTGGCCCCTTTGCGAGCAGCGGTCGAGCATCCGTTCCGGATCGTCAAGCGCCAATTCGGCTATACCAAGGTGCGTTATCGGGGCCTGTTCAAGAACGGGCAGCAACTCTATCTGCTGTTTGCCCTGGGCAACCTTTATCACGTTAGGCAGGCAATGAGACCGACCTAGGGGATAGTGCGTCCCGTGTCCTGGAAAACCGGGAACACTGGGCGAAACCACCCCAATAGCGGGCGCTGCCGGGAAGAATTTGCCTATTTTCGCCGAAGAGCCTCGGCTGGTCGTACGGTGTCAACCATAAAACCTACTTATTCAGAGCTTCCTTAAGTTAAGCCTCATCGACACTGCCGTTTGGGTTTGGGGGCGATACGGTTTTTGGGTCTGGGTGCTTTTCGATCGGGTCGTTTACGTTCGAGTGTCCCGGCGCAAAGAGAAATCAGTTCCACCACTTGATCGTGTGGCACGCGGTGGGCAAGACGACTTTGATCAGGCGCAAGGTCAAGGTTTTGCCGCTCAAGTTCATGCCGGCGTGCGTTGGCCGATACCGTTTGCTTGACCACGGTTTCGGAGAGATCTGTTTGGGTAACGGATTTCCACCCTAATAGCAGTGGAAATTATTAAGGTTATCGTGGAGGATATGGAGATTCTCAACATCAGAGATTTCATCGCGACCGCAATGACTATTGACTCTGATGGATTAAAGGAATCTCCCTCATAAACCGCAAACGGCCTTTTGCTTAGGGCAGAAGTTAATCCCCACGAAGTGGGGCATGTATTTTTCAGAATCCACGGCTAATGAATAATGAGCGATTAGCACAGCAAAAGCTGGGCAGAACGGCCTATGTGCTACTCTGGCTAGCATTCCTGGTGATATCGGCGATGCTCTTCCTATCCGCCGGGACGGTACGATATTGGGAAGCGTGGGTCTACCTGGCCATCATGCTCATTACCACATCGTTGATTGTGCAGTACTTGCTCAAAAACAGCCCGGGGTTGCTGGAACGACGTATGAGGATGCGCGAGAAAGAGCCGCAACAGCGATGGATTATAGGCTTTGCTTGGTTTTGGTTCGTGGTCACCTTCCTGACGCCAGGTTTCGATCAACGCTCTACAGCGTCCGATGTACCCACGGTCTTGGTGGCCATTGCAGATATCATCGTCCTGATGGGGTATTGCGTAATTTTTTGGGTATTCAGAGAGAATCCCTACGCGTCTCGCGTCGTCGAAGTGGAGTCGGATCAGCGCGTGATATCCACCGGCCCTTATGCCATGGTTCGTCATCCGATGTATTTCGGCGGAATATTGGTCTATCTGGCAACGCCTCTGGCTTTGGGCTCGTACTGGGCTCTATTGCCTGCGGTGTTCATCATTCCAATCCTGGTAGCGAGGATTCGGAACGAAGAAAGCATATTGGCGAGAGACCTCAAGGGCTATCGGGATTATCTTAAAAGTACCCGCTATCGCCTCTTTCCCGGGATTTGGTAACTTTCGGTGAACAATACACGATTAATTACCACTTAATTCATGCCACTCAAAATGAATGCAGAAAAGCGCCAAGGGTGGCATACGTTATTTTTATTGACCGGAAAAACGGTACAGAATAGTGGAAAAATATTGAAAGCCGTTTTACATCGTTGGCTTCTAGTCTAACGGTATTACACCCTCTTTGACGCTATCGGCCACATATGATCCAACCAGGTTTGTAATGAATTGATAACCACGTACAAAAACCGTCACGCTTTAACAAACACTAACTTTACCCAAGCCGCTACCGACCCGCTTGACTTCAATCCGGGTGCCAATGCGCTCGGTCATTTCCTGGACGTGGGAAATGACACCGACTTTGCGACCCAAGGATTGCAAACTATCCAGCGCATCCATCGCCACTCGAAGTGTCTCCGCATCCAGACTGCCAAAACCTTCGTCGATGAACAGAGATTCGACGCAGACGCGGTTTGAAGATAGCGACGCGAGCCCCAACGCCAATGCCAGCGATAGCAGAAACGATTCACCACCCGACAGAGAATGTACCGAACGGATTTCATCGCCCATGTCCTGATCCACTACCTGCAGCGCCAAGGTGTCGCCTACGCGTTCCAAGCGATAACGCCGGCTGAGGTCTTTCAAATGCTGGTTGGCATAGCCCAGCAAAATATCCAGCGTTAGTTGTTGCGCGATGTTACGGAAACGTTTGCCGTCGGCAGAACCGATAATGCTGCTCAACTTGGCCCAGGTGTTGTTGACGGCGGTTTGCGAAGTGATCTGCACTTGCAAGCCCGCACTGGCTTGCAAGCGCTCGTCGTCCATTCGTCGTTGCAGATTTAGTTCACCGTGTTGCCGAGCCAACTCCTCAAGCTGGACCGATAGCGCCAGTAATTGCGTTTCCAGGCTGTCCCGACTCTCCAACGAGCTTCGCGCATGTAAATGCTTTTCGCATTGCTGCCGACGTTCGTTAAGCACGGTTTGAGCTTGTGCCAATGTTTGGTCCAACTGTTGCAGAACCTGCCGCTCCCGCGTCAGCCAGTCGGCATCGTGCTGCAAATGCTGGCGCAAATCAAGCAGCGATAAAGGTGGCAGTTCTGGCCTGAACAAGGCGAATCCCTGTAACCATTGCGTCAGCTGTAGTTCTGCCGTTGCCGATTGTGCTTGGCGAGCGACCAGGATGTTCCGTAGCTGGCTGACGGTTTCCTGCGCCGTCGCCGCTTGCGTCGTCGCCGCATGCGCGGCTGTTATCGCCGCCTGCAACGCGACTTTGGCCTCATTCAGCGCTTTCGCCAACTCGGCATCCACTTCCGTTACCGAACGGCCATTCAAAATGGCTTGGCGCTGCTGCTGTTTGTTGCTCAGTTCGGCATCAATGCCTCCGAATGAATCAGCCGCGGCATCCAGATGCGTTTCAGTTTGTGCGACACTGCTCCGCAAGCCGGCCAAGCTGGTTTGCTGAATCGCCAGTTGATTGGTTAATTGCTCGCGCTGAACTTGCCGAGTCCGCCAATCTTGCGCTTGTTGTAGATAGCGCTGATAAAAGCTCTCCGCATCAGCCAACCAGTCCTGCCGCCAGATAGAGCCTTCAAAAGCGGCATCCAACTCATCCATCTGTTGTTCCAATTGCTTGGCCAGGGCTTTCTGTTTTTCTTTGGCGTTATCTAGCGCAATTTGGGCAGTTTGCTGGTCCGCCTTGGCGCGATCCAGTTGCTGCTGAAACCCATACTGCTGTTGGATGATCTCCTCCAATGCCTGCCGGGCTTGGTCCCTTGCCGAGAATGCCGAGCCCATGGCTTTTAAGCGATCCGATACAACGCGCTGCGCCTGCTCTTCCGCCTTGGTTTGCTGAATGAGCCAAGGCGTAATCGACTCGTCAGCCATTGATGAACAGCCCAATGACTCTGCATGAACATCCCAAAGCTTTCGTTGTTCGGCGATTTGCGTGGCCAGTGTCTCCAGCGCTCCACTAGCCGCCTCCGCTTGCTTGTCGATCTGTTGGATATCCAAGTTCAAACGGTCTTTCTCCTGCTCCGCTTGTTTGCGGCGTTGCAGGCAGGCTTGAACTTCCGTTTCCAACGCTTTCAATTCCTCGCGCAACGGGTGTGCTTCACTGGCAAACGGATGTTGTGTGGAACCGCAGACCGGGCACTCAGAGCCGGGCTGAAGCTGAGTGCGCAGCGTTTCCACGTTTTCGCTACAAGCCAGTTTGGCCAGGTCCAGCATTTTGGCTGCCTGCTCATGACTGGCGACCAGTGCCGGCAACCGGCTGATAACAACCTCCAATCCTTCGCGAGACTGTTGTCTCTGCTCTTTCAAAGCATGCAACGCTTGATGTTGATTGTCACTCGTCGAGTTCAATTTTGTCAGCTCCAACCAACAAGAGTCGGCCTTGCGCAGTTGCGACAGACGGAACTCATGTTGACCATGCTCAGCAGTCAACGCATCGGCATCGAATGGCTTTGCGTGGCTTTCAGCCGTTTCCCTGCGTTGATTGGCTTCCGAGACTTTGGACTGCAACCCATCGAGTTGAACTTGAACGGTTTTGACAGTTTCCTGAACCAAACTCAACGAGGCTTCGCTTTTCGAGCAAAGCGACCGTGCCGCATCCAGTTGATGAGAAATTGTCTTGCTTTGTTTGAATAGCGTGTCCCAGCGCGGCCACTGTTCGCTCAAACGCGCCAAACCAGCATTGCTATCCAGCCACGCGGAACACTCGACCAAATCCAGCTCGGTCTGTTGCCGCTTTTGTTGTGCATCATTGCATTGGCCCTGCAATTCGCTCAACTGATGACGCGCCTGAAGCAAGTCCTGTTGCTGCTTGAGATGCTGGGGCAGTAAGGTATTGATTTCCACATCCAAAGCACGGGCCTTAACTATTTCGACCTCCGCCTCTGCTTTCCGTTGTTCGGTCGCTTGTAGATACTGCTCGGCAGCCTTTTGTTTTTGCATCGTCGATTGTTGACTATCCACCGCAGTCGCCACGGCTGTTTCCGCCGCGTCGAGTTGCTGTTGTTGCCGTTGGCATTCGCCGTGCAATCGGTCGTGATCGACTAACAAAGGACGCCCTGCCTGTAACGACTCGATCAAACTCAAATAGTCGCGACGGGCTTGCGACTGCAGATGTTCGTCTTGCGCCTGCCCCACCCGGCTTTGCGCGTCCAGCTCGGCGGTTTGCAGTTCCTGATTGCGCTGATGCCAGTTAAGATGAGTCTCGATCGTGGCCTTTTGCTGCTGGGCATGATTGACGCCGTCTTGCAGCACTCGAATTTGTTCGAGCAATGCCTCCCGTTCATTCTCGGCAAGAGGCTGCCGGGCGGCCAGTTGATGGAGTAAGGCATCGAGTTTTTGCCGTTCCAGTTTGGCCCGCTCGAAGGCGCGTTTGGAAATATCGCTATACTGGCCGGTGCCGGTCAAGGTTTCCAGCAAACTGGCCCGTTCGTCGTCGCCAGCCTTCAAAAACACGCTGAACTCGTTTTGAGCCAACAACACCGCGCGGGTGAACTGATCGAAATTCAAGCCCAGCTTTTCTATGATCGCATCCTGCACCTCGGTTTTCTTGCCGCCGATGGCTTGCAGCTCCGGCAAGCGAAACAGCGTCATTTCGCTGGCCTGCAATTTACCGTCCGCCCGTAAACGCGCCCGCCGCACGCTCCAGCGGCAACGGTAATGTTGGCGATCGTTGCCAATGAATTCCACTTCGGCATAGCCTTCCGCAGAGCCGCGCCGCAGTAAATTGCGGGCATCGTGCGGCGGCAGGGTTTCGTCGCCGACATCACGCAGATGCACGCCCTTACTGCCGGCCTGCTGCAAACGCGGCGTTTTGTCGAACAGAGCCAGACACAAGGTATCCAGCAAGGTGGATTTACCCGAGCCGGTCGGGCCGCTGATGGCAAACAAGCCTGCCGAGGCCAAAGGCTGCTCAAGAAAATCGATCGAAAACTCGCCGGCCAAAGAAGCCAGATTTTTACCGCGAATCGCCAGGATTTTCATGATGGCGTCTCCGTCTCCAGCAATAACTCTTGAAAAACCTGCAACAGTTCAGTAGGAACGGCAGTGCCATATTGGCTTTGATAATGCCTTTTCAGCACATCTTCTGGCTGCAAGTGGCTCAGGTCTCCCAAACCTAGGTCCGCGGTAGTGCTGGCTGGATCATTGCCCCGCTGATAGCTGACATCTATACCCGCCAACCGCACGGGTTTGCCGGCCAGTACCGACTCGATCGCTGATCGCGCGCCAGGCTCCGGCGCATCGAACAGCACCCGCACTTCCAGATAAGGCCAACGCTCTTCGGATAAGGCTGGCTCGGCAAACGGTAAGGCCGCGAGCGTTTCCAGAACGTCCGGCAACGGCGCTGGCTTGGCGGGAATCCTGAGCAAATCAACTATGCGTGGTACGTAATGGCTCTGGATGGATTTAAGTTGCTCACCTTCCAATTCAACACAGACCACTTGATGGGGATAATCGATTTCCGAAAACGACATCGGTAATGGGCTACCGCTATAACGCACCCAATCTCTGCCGCCGACGCTTTGCGGCAAATGCAAATGGCCCAGAGCCGCGTAGGCAATGTGCCGATCAAAAATCGCCACCGATAACGACTCCAGACCGCCGACCACGATCCGCCGTTCCGATTCCAGTGATACCGCCCCTCCGTCTAGATGGCAATGCCCCAGCGCCACAATGGCCTCGCCGGCTTGCCTTTTCGATAAAACCTCTTGCAAGGCTTGCTGATACAAGGCTTCCACCCCAGCTAAATAGGCATCGCCATCCGTCTCGACTCTGGGCACATCGCCCGGGCGCAGAAACGGTACCGCCAGGCACCAAGCCCGCAACACACCGTTCCGGTCATGCAACGGCACAATCAAAGATGCCGTATCCACTGAACCGTCCTGCTTCCGTAGCGTCTGCCCTACCACACGGGTGTCAAACAAATCCAATAACGGTGATGGTGCCTCCAACCTGCTTGGCGAATCGTGATTACCGGCGATCATTACCACCCGCAAATGGGGCGCGGTCTCGCGCGCGGCCTGCAAAAAACGATACAACTGCTTTTGTGATGCCGAAGACGGATTGGCGTTGTCGAAAATATCGCCGGTGACTAGCAATGCATCGATATCCTGCTCGCGAATCTGGCCCAGCAACCAATCAAGAAAACATTGATGCTCAAACTGACGATCAAAGCCGCGAAGACTATGGCCTAAATGCCAGTCCGATGTATGAAAAATCCTCATCCTCAACCTTATTACATCCAATTACAAAAAAGTCCCAGGTAAAACCGATTTCAGCCAGCTAATCTTGGCGCTTTCACGAAAATCATGTCTCGTCGATAAGCAAGATTGCTAGCCGCTCCCACAACAAAGACCATAAGAAAGAAGCCGGTTTCTACCAAATACCAATTACGCACTCAATTTCCCAATATGCGATCAACACCACCGGTAAACAACATCACACCCTCGGGAAAATACTGCTTACCCAAGGAAACAGTCTCGGTATTTTCTGGCAGCCGGTAACAACGCACATCATCCTCCATCCACACGATCTGCTCTGTGATACGATCCAATAATCGCAGCAACCGAGGTCGCTTCATCACCACGGTAAATACAGAATACTGCACAGGCAACCCCTCTTTCTTCAAAATTCGGTGCACCCTGCCCAGGCGTTTCGGATTGGCAATGTCATAGGCTATCAGATACAAGCCCAACTGACTGTCCGCCATCAGCTCACCGCCAACAGAAATTGATGCAATTTATTGATCGTGCTGCGAAATAGCAAATAGCATCGATCTGTGCGTTGTTGATACAGCACCGCCATTGCCTGCATCTGCGCATTCTTATCACCCGTCACCTCGTCCTCCAGCAGTAGCGGATAAAAATCCCAAACCAACAACCGGCTCAAAAACATGGCCAAATCCATATCATTATCGATCAGCGCCTCATCGTCGCCGACAAACCCGGCCTCAGGCAACCACAGCAACAATTCGGCATGCACTAAACTTTGCAACAGATTGGCACAATGCCGGCCTTCGCTCCCCAAACTGTCAGACAACTGGCGGCGTAAACTCACCACCGGCACTTCCCGCCAATCGATCAAACCGATCCGCCGAGCAAAACTGCGGGCGGCCATCTTTTCCATCGATAGCGTCCAATTTTCATAAAGCGCAGGCCCATCCGCGCGCGCCAATAAATCCACCAAACGCTGCGTCAGCGCCTGTCTCTCGCCGGCATGCCCTAGCCACCTGGCTCGCAATTCACCATTTTTCTCCAAAAACAGCACTGCAATGCCGGCATCGGCACAAGCCAGCAGAGCCGACATCGACCACTCGACAACGCCTTTGCACACCACCCTGGAAACCCGCGATATCGGAAATAGCTGATCTGCCTTGTCAGCCAACGACACCCGCAAAGCCGGTTCGTCCAACACCACCCGGCAACCGGGCGAGCCATTGATGTACAAGGGGCGCATTAACGAGCCTCATAAGCCAATTGATAACGCTTGGACAATGCGTGCCCATAACGCCGCAGCAAACGCCTAGTCGGAGCGGCGTTCGCCTCGTAAAACGCATAAAAACGCTGCCGACCGGTCTTGTTCATCAGACAACGGCCTTGATCATCGCTAAAATGTTCGACGCGCAGCTCCCGCTCACGAAACAACTGCCACACCCAACCATCCATCACCGGCCGCAAAGGTTCCATCAAATCACAAGCCAGCGATTCACGTCCAAAACTCAGGTCATGATAAAAACCCAACATGCTATCCAAACCAACATGATGGCAAGCCCGCACCGCATCGTAATGCAGCAGGGTATAACCCAGCGACAAACAAGCGTTGACCGGATCGGGCGGCGGGCGCTTGTTGCGGCCGGTAAAATTTAACGACGGCGCAAACAATTGTGTAAAACCGCTAAAATACGCCGACGCCGCCGAACCTTCAAACCCCCGCAAGCTGGCTAGCGTCACCATTGACTGGTCTTCCCGCAACTGACCAATAATGCCACTCAAAGTTTGGATAGCGCGCAATAATGGATGGCGTAAATCGGCCCTCGACGCTATAGCCTGCTTTAATAATCGCTGCTGCGAACGCACCTTCACCAACACCAACCAACGCGCCAACGGAAGACGCAAATCATCGTTCAGACTCGTGCAATATTGCCCCAAACGCCGAGCGCTATCGCTATGCGACCGTCCGGCCAGCATTGCCGTCGCCTCGCTATGGCGGCCTGACAACATCAGCAAACCGATATTGCGTTCCGACAACGCCCCCATTACCCTGCTTTCCAATTGCACATTTCCTCGCAGCACGATGCGCTCCAGCAAATGCAACGGCACAGAACCCTTTCTGGCGCCGTCTTCATACAGTGCCAATGCTTGCCCTTCCAATTTAATGCCGAGATTTTTGCGATCCAAATACAAACTGCTCATTCACTACCCCACATAAAAAAACGAACCGTCCTGAGGAAGCACCGCTTTGCCAAGCGTACGAATGTGTTTAACCCCCGCCAGACGCAGCACGACAAAACGATCCTCCTCAGGGTTAATGACCTGGGCAATGTCTTCCAGCAGCTGTTGTTTTTCGGTAGCCGTCAAAAAACATTCAAACACCGACTTTTGCCCGCCCGAGGCATAACCGCGCAGCACATAAAGAGCCTTGCGCAGTCGCCTGTTACAGGAAATATCGTACGCCGCCAGATACAGTTGCCGTTTAGCCATGTGGATAAAGTACTGCATTCACGCGTTAATGACTGAGTTGACAAGCTTGTCGTCAAACAATAACCCCTTTTTTATAAGGTCTTCAATTTAAATACAAAAGAGGTATAGACATGAACCACCAACCAGCAAGTCTTAATCCCTTCTTTATAAGGTCTTCAATTTAAATGCGAATTTTACAGTTCTAGTTACCGCCGCACCTGAGTCTTAATCCCTTCTTTATAAGGTCTTCAATTTAAATTAACCGATAATCAAGCATTGATAGTTGCTAATAAGTCTTAATCCCTTCTTTATAAGGTCTTCAATTTAAATCCATGTACCTGATCGACATCTATACCAAGTTCAACCGTCTTAATACCTTCTTTATAAGGTCTTCAATTTAAATAAAGATATTGCAACAAGAGAGCTACAGGTTCTGGAGTCTTAATCCCTTCTTTATAAGGTCTTCAATTTAAATTTATCGGCGTGCCGTTTCGCTCAAGTAATGTCTTAATCCCTTCTTTATAAGGTCTTCAATTTAAATGGCCATCCAGACGATGCTTACCCGGAAGAAGGCGGCGTCTTAGTCCCTTCTTTATAAGGTCTTCAATTTAAATACAATAGGAGGCAGTCATGATAGACGCACAATCGTCTTAATCCCTTCTTTATAAGGTCTTCAATTTAAATGGATACGCAAAGCTCGAATCAGGCGAGGAATTAAGGTCTTAATCCCTTCTTTATAAGGTCTTCAATTTAAATGGTGCTGCCATTCAAGACAGCACTGGGATTTTGGGTCTTAATCCCTTCTTTATAAGGTCTTCAATTTAAATCTCGGAGAGCAGAGATGTCTTACAAAATTGGTAATGTCTTAGTCCCTTCTTTATAAGGTCTTCAATTTAAATTTAAGAGCAGCCAATTATCAATTCCGGAGAAAGGGTCTTAATCCCTTCTTTATAAGGTCTTCAATTTAAATATATCTAGAATTGAAGGTATCGAAGCCGTCTTGTCTTAATCCCTTCTTTATAAGGTCTTCAATTTAAATGGTCGTTTCTCTGCTGCAATGTATTACCACTACGTCTTAATCCCTTCTTTATAAGGTCTTCAATTTAAATAATATCGAGAAATATAATAGATATTAACGAGCCAGTCTTAATCCCTTCTTTATAAGGTCTTCAATTTAAATATCTATTCCTTCGGCTAGGTGTGAATCGCTCGGTCTTAATCCCTTCTTTATAAGGTCTTCAATTTAAATCAAATGAACGATTATAAAAGCTGCCCAAAACGACGTCTTAATCCCTTCTTTATAAGGTCTTCAATTTAAATTCTAATGCTTATCATATTGAGTACGCGAAAACCGGTCTTAATCCCTTCTTTATAAGGTCTTCAATTTAAATATTCGCCCATGAACGCATTGCTTGAAAAAATTGAGTCTTAATCCCTTCTTTATAAGGTCTTCAATTTAAATC
>NZ_JAXUHN010000019.1:0-9130 GCF_035916875.1 Methylomicrobium sp. Wu6 | reverse complement strand
ACTCTACGCGCTCCTGTTGGCTCAACTTAACCACCTTAGCAATACGCCCCATCGATAACTCCTCTGCAATTTTCAGAGGATTATATATCTATCGTATTTTTATACAATTAGACACTAGTTTTTTCACCTTACCGCATACCGTCAAACGGCGTTTCCAATACCGTTTAAACATCCTGGAGACCGCATGTTAAGTGGCATTCAAGCGAGAAAAATAAAAGCACAAGACAAGCCCTATTAGCTCACCGATGAAAAAGGGCTTTATCTCTACAATTATGCCGCAGGGCGGGAAATTGTGGCGTTTCGACTACCGATATGAAGGCAAGAGAAAGACGCTATCCTTTGGCGGTTATCCTGATGTGGGTTTATCCGATGCTCGTGAGAAACGCGACGATGCGCGGAAACTTATAGCGGCTGGTGGCGATCCGGCAGCGCAGCGTAAAGCGACAAAAGCAGCGAACGCCGAACGTGCCGGGAACAACTTTGAAGTAATTGCCCGCGAATGGTACCAAACCCACATAGCCGATAAAACCGAAGATCACGCCAAGCGAACATTAACGCGGCTGGAAAAGGATGTTTTCCCTTGGATGGGCGCGGCCTTTGGCGGAGATTGAAGCGCCTGAAATATTGGCCGTTCTGCGCATCCCAGCGCATAAAATGAAAATGCGCGATGAGCACATCATCCCCTTGTCACAACAAGCCATTGAGATTTTCGAGGAAATAAAGCCTTTGACTTCGAGACAGTTATTAAGATTTCAGTTGCTTGCAGTACTAAATTCTCAATATTTAGCGCTGTCAGCCTCATAAACCAGGCCTTTATTGTTGGCTTGTTTGCGGATTGCGCCGAACAATTTGGCATCCAGCGAATCCTTTTTGCCACCTTCGTCAACAACTTTCTGCCGTAGGTAATCGTTACGTTGCTTGGATAGTATTTTGATTTCAGATTCCAGTTCGCTCCGTTCCTTTTTCGTGCTGCCGACAAATTCTTCCTGAGCAGCAGGCGACATGGCCTGCAAGCTCTCAGGCAAGGATTTTTTCGGCAGATTGGATAGCTTTACCCGACCGCTGCTGATCGCATCGACCAATTCGTTTTCTCCGAGAAAATTGGCTTTACCGCTTGCAGAGGCATTAAAAGTTGCCCGGCGCGCTTGTGATTCGGTGCTGGCTTCTTTATGCAGTTTCTCGGTCGCGGCCATCTTGCTCGCCTGTTTCGCCTTTTCTTCATCGTTGCCGTAGAAGACACGTGTTTTATCCCATTTGGCGGATAACTCCGCCAGTTTTTTATCGTATGGCGTCGCAATGGCGACAGCGCTGCCGGATTGCTCGACCTGAAAGTAACTGCCTTGCCCCAGACTGGCGACTTGCCGCCAATCGGCGTTGGTATTGCTGTCTTGTCCGCACTGGATCGCGTTGACGATGATGCCTTTTTGTTTGGCCAACGCGACCGTAACCGGGTATTTGACATCGTCCTGATAATCCATGTGCGGCGGCGCATCCCCTACCAGAAAGATGACTTTATAAGTGGTAGGATTTGGGCTCCAGGTAATCTTATTCACGGCATCGTAAAGGGCTTGGTTAACGCTTTCGGGTCCGTCGCCGCCGCCATCGGCCTGAAAATCCATGAGCTTGGCATACATGGAATCCAGGTCGCTGGATAGAGGGATGGTTTGGGCGATATAAGCGTCGCCTCGGTCGCGGTAGGCAACCAGCCCCATCTTGATGTCCGGCGCGGATTGCGCGGACGCCATGGTGCCGGCGATCGACCAGATTTTTTCCTTGGCAGCCGCAATCAGTCCGCTCATGCTGCCGGTGGTGTCGAGGACAAATACTACTTCGATTTGTGGACGTTGATTAGCGGCGGCCACCGGCGGTATCGTAATCGGATTAATCGCGGTTGGAGGTGTTGCGATCAGTTTTGTGGCCTGCCTGACTACCGGATAAAAGGCGATCGTCGCAGCAGTCGCGGCAAACAGTCCGAGTGTCAAGAGTTTAGTTTTCATCATCATTTTCTCCTAATGCAATGTTGAAAGTTTGCGCACAGCCACTTCCGCTGCTTGATATGCCCGTTTGAATTCCACTTCGCTGTTTGAGAGGTCTGCTTCATCGGCAAACGGTTGCTTATTTTCGGCGGGAAAGACAGAGAATACCGCCTGTATGAGAAAGAAACACCAAAACGTCAAGAACGGGCTGCCGGTGTGATGCAGCGCCCAGAACGCCGATGCGATGCCGAATAGGCATAAACCCAGGTCGGCTAGGGATGTAAACAAGCGGCTATAAAAATACAGTGAGCGAATCAGCCAGATCGAGAGGATATTCAAGATTAAAAACAGGGTCAGGGGCGAGCCGAACAACCAAACAGCCGCAGACAGGATGTATCCTAAGAGCATCACCGTGATCCGGCCGATGCGTTCCCTGCTGCGGAAAAGCAAGTAAAGGCTATAGAAAAAAGCCAAGCCGCTAATGACCAGGCGGATAGACATGTCTTCCGGAAAAAGGAAAGATAAGGCAAAAAACCCGATGGCGCCGGTGAGGCTGGCGAGCAAGGCAACAACGACACCTTCCCAAAATGTTGGCTTTTTCTTCATGATTCGCTCCATTTTTGTTTTTCATTCAGAAAATCGACTTCCACATCCTCATCTCGGACAGACGTCGATGGGTATTCCCAGTTGGTTGAGTTAACTTGATTTTTCTTCCAGAAAGACTTCGGCTTTCTGCTTCATAGCCGTTAATTGCGCTTGATGTTCCATGAGTTGATGGATTAAACGGGATATTTTTTCCTGGAGAGCTGTTATTTTTTCCGCCAATACCTGCTTCGCCTGCTGCGTTTCAAGCTTGCGTTTAATAAAAGACCGCGCCAGATCGTCCTTGCCGGATTTGAAGCAGAGCGCGCACTTCGCTTCCAGATCGCCCAGCGATTCTTCCAGCCGGTCGCGTTGGCTCGCCAGTTGTCGCTGTTCGTATTCCCATAAGCGAATCTGCTTTTCGTCGGCGATGATGGAGTCTTCCATTTCCCGAATGCTGTGTTTGAGCAGCATAGCGGGTTCTTCGATTTTGTCCAATACTGCATGCATATCGGCCTGGAAAAGCCTTGCCAGTCTTGTAATAAGAGCCATGATATGACCTCTCGTATAAATGTTTGACGGTCCACAGTCTATGCGCGAGGGCCAGCGATAAACAGACACGGATGGGTAAAACATTCGGCGCAGTTTTTACAAAAAATTTACACTTCAACCGCTGTTAAATTTCATAAGCTTGCTACACTGTCCGTGTTTTTCGGCCTGAGGGTTGCGATGTCCCGTAAACTGCGCATTCTGATTATTGAAGATGAAGCCGCCATTCGCACCGGGCTGATCGATGTATTCGTCTACCACGGTTACGAGGTCGATTTTTCCGGCCACGGCGCGGAAGGCTTGACTAAGGCTTTGAGCGGAAAATTCGACCTGATCCTGCTGGATGTGATGCTGCCAGGCATGAACGGCTTTGACATTTGCAACCGGATTCGGGAAAAGAGCCGTGATCAGGCCATTATCATGCTGACGGCAAAAAGCAACGATGAAGACATTATCGAAGGCTTGTCGCTGGGCGCGGACGATTATGTCACCAAGCCGTTTTCGGTAGCGCAACTGGTATTGAGGGTACAGGCTGTCTTGCGCCGAACCGGTCGCGGCTTGTCGCAAAATTCGCTGATACAACTGGGAAACGAACTATCGATCGATTGCCAAAATCTGTCAGGAAGGCGTGGAGCACAAGCGCTTTCTTTCACCAGGCGCGAAATCGAAATCCTGCAATATCTCCATCGCCATTGGAAGCGTCTTGTTCCGCGCGAGGAGTTGCTCAGTAAAGTGTGGGGTTATGCCAATTATCTGGATATTGAAACCCGTACCGTGGATATTTATATCGCCAAATTGCGCCGCAAAATAGAATCCGATCCCGCCGAACCGCAACTTCTGATCACCGTGCGCGGCGCCGGTTACCGGCTGATCGGGCAAAAGCCATGAAACGGAATCACCTGAAAGGTTTGGATAAAAAAAGACTCCGGCGGTGGCTGCTGATCTTTTTCCTGAGTCTGGCGATACCCACGGCGGTATTGATCCAGCAATCCTACAGCCGCTTGAGATGGGAGACTTTTCACCAGCATCAATTAATGGCCGAGGAACTGACCCACCGGATCAATAATCGCCTGATACGGTTGATTAATAGCGAAGAGCAACGTCCGTTTACCGATTATTCCTTTTTGAATGTGGCAGGTGCTCCGACAGTTAATTTTTTACAACGGTCGCCGCTTTCCCAATACCCGATTCCAGCGGAAATCCCAGGGTTGATCGGTTATTTTCAGGTTGATGCAGGTGGCAAATTATTAACGCCTTTTCTTCCTGAAGATATCGAAAAAGTGGGGAGTTACGGCATTGCCGAACAGGAGTTATCTGAAAGAGCCGCCTTGCAGAATCGGATTCGGCAGATATTAAACGAGAACCATCTGGTTAGAAATCAGAAGGTCGTGGCAGGAAAAAATGATAAGGAGGTGCGCGGTAATTTGGCTGACCGGACAGACAAGGGATTATCTGAAAATGAAAAAGGTGCGGTTTCCCTTGACAGCTCCCTTGGGGGCAGCAAGCTTGAGAAACCTGCCGCACCCTCGGCAAACGAAGGTCAAGCGGTTTTTGATGAGCTTAACAAAATATCGCCGGGGAAAAGAAAACAAGAAAACAAATTGGGCCGCTTAGAAGATATTAAATTAAGGCAAACCTTTCAGAAAAAAGCCTCTCAATTAAAGAGGGAAGAAAGTTACCAAGTCCCCCTTAAGGCGACGCCAAAAAAGGCGCGAACCGAGCAAAATGTCTTGCCAGAATCGATCCAGAGAGCAAAAAAATCATCCGGCTATGAATTGGAAGAGAGCAATCGTCCGATCACTTCGACAGTACAGCCGGAGGTGCAAGCCTCACGTATCCGCACCTTTGAAAGTGCCGTCGATCCTTTTGAATTCAGCCAATTGGATAGCGGCCATTTTGTCCTGTTCCGCAAAGCATGGCTGAATGGCCAGCGTTATATCCAAGGGCTGTTGATTGAAAAAGACGCCTTTCTGCAAGGGAATATCAATGCGGAGTTTCAAGAGACCACTCTTTCGCAGATGAGCGATTTGTTGGTGGTTTTTCAAGGCAATGTCCTATCCGCCTTTGCCGGCCGCACGCCGCGAGGTTATCTGTCGAGCACCACCGAGCTGGAGGGCGAGCTGCTTTATCAAGACCAGTTGTTTGATCCGTTTAGCGAATTACAGCTGGTTTTCAGTATTACTCAGCTTCCGGTGGGGCCTGGAGGCTGGGTGATTATTTGGCTGACCCTTGTGCTGACCGTCGTCTTTTCGGCCGGCTTTTATTGGATGTACCGGCTCGGCGTCGGCCAGATCAACCTGGTCAATCAGCAACAGGACTTTGTTTCGGCAGTCAGCCATGAACTGAAGACGCCGCTCACTTCGATCCGTATGTACGGCGAGATGCTGCAAGCAGGCTGGGCGGATGAAGTCAAGAAAAAGACCTATTACGACTTTATCCTGGATGAAAGCGAGCGCTTGTCACGCCTTATAAATAATGTGTTGCAGCTTGCCAAAATGACCCGCAATGAAAAAAAACCGGAGCTGAAAAGCCTGACCGCTGCCGAACTCATGGACAACCTACAATCGAAAATTTCCACGCAAATCGAACGGGGAGGCTTTTGTTTAAGGCTGTCATGCGATCAAGATGCGGATCAGGCCAGAATCAAGGTGAATCCCGACTGGTTTATCCAGATTATGATTAACCTGGTTGATAATGCCATTAAATTTTCCGCAAAGGCGGACACAAAAACGATCGAGTTGTCCTGCCATCGACTAAGCAGCGGCCTTATTCAGTTCGGAGTCCGTGATTACGGCCCGGGCATCGCCAAAGACCAACTGAAAAAAATATTTAAACTTTTTTACCGCGCCGAAAATGAACTCACGCGCGAAACCGTTGGGACGGGAATAGGGCTAGCCTTGGCGCATCAAATGATAGTCACCATGAACGGGAGAATTGATGTAACCAATCGAAATCCGGGCGCTGAATTCAGAATCGATTTCCCGGTAGAGAAATCCACCGAAAACATAAGGGTAATTCACCGACCCAAGTCTTCATAATAGGCAATAGACTCTGGAATTTATATTTATGCATGAAAAAAATGCCACAGACGCGACCATGACCGCCAATAACCCTAACCCCGCACCCATCATCTTCGTACGCGGCGTCAACAAGATATATGCCGACGGTTTCCAAGCGCTCAAAAACATCAACCTGGACATAAAACGCGGCGAGATATTTGCCTTGCTCGGACCGAATGGTGCGGGCAAGACGACACTGATTAGTCTCATCTGCGGCATCGTCAAAGCCACTTCCGGAAGCATCATCGCCGATGGTCAAGACACCGTGCGTGACTATCGCGCCGCGCGGGCAACCATCGGCCTGGTACCGCAGGAACTGCATACGGACTCGTTTGAGTCGGTCTGGGCCACGATCAAATTCAGCCGGGGGCTGTTCGGTAAGGCGCACGATGCAGCCTACCTGGAAAAAGTACTGCGCGATCTATCCCTGTGGGACAAGCGCAACGCAAAAATCATGACGCTCTCTGGCGGGATGAAACGCCGCGTGCTGATTGCCAAGGCCCTCGCTCATGAGCCAACAATATTGTTTCTTGATGAGCCGAGTGCCGGCGTGGATGTGGAGTTACGACACGACATGTGGCGCATGGTGCGCGAGCTACGGGCACAAGGCACCACGATCATTCTGACCACCCATTACATTGAGGAAGCCGAAGACATGGCAGACCGCATCGGCGTCATCAGTAAAGGTGAACTCATCGTTGTTGAAAACAAAGAGGTACTGATGCGTAAGCTCGGCAAGAAGCAGCTCACACTGACTTTGCGACACCCCATAACCAGCATTCCGATCGGATTAAGCGCTTGGCCGTTAACGCTCTCCGACGATGGACACGCCCTGATTTATCGCTTCGACGCCCAGGAAGAAGAAACCGGTATTGCCGAGCTGTTGCGCATGTTAGGTGAACACGGCATCGAATTCAAAGATTTACGCTCCAGCGAGAGTTCGCTGGAGGACATCTTCGTCAGTTTGGTGCATCAGTCCAATAAGGAGTCGGCATGAACCTCTATGGCATTCGCGCCATTTACCATTTTGAAATGGCACGCACCTTTCGTACGTTGGCGGAAAGTATCGTCGCGCCGGTGCTGACCACCTCGCTGTACTTCATCGTATTTGGCAGAGCCATCGGTTCGCGCATGGGCGACATCGATAGCGTCAGTTACGGTGCCTTCATTATCCCGGGGCTGGTCATGCTGAATTTACTGAACGAAAGCATCTCCAATGCCTCTTTCGGCATCTACATGCCCAAGTGGGCGGGCACGAATTATGAGCTTCTATCGGCACCGGTTTCGTGGATCGAAGTGCTGATGGGTTATGTGGGCGCGGCGGCGACCAAGTCGGTGATGCTGGGTCTGCTCATTATGGGCACCGCGCGCATTTTTGTGCCCTACGAGATTGCCCATCCCTTGTGGATGGTCGCCTTTCTCTTGCTCACGGCGGTGACTTTCAGTCTGTTTGGCTTCATTATCGGCCTGTGGGCCGATAGTTTTCAAAAACTCCAGGTGGTGCCGATGTTGGTCGTCACTCCGCTGACCTTTCTGGGTGGCGCGTTCTATTCGATCACTATGTTGCCCCCATTGTGGCAGAAGATCACGCTATTCAATCCGGTGGTGTATCTGATCAGCGGCTTTCGCTGGAGCTTCTACGGCATGGCTGACGTGCATATCGCCGTGAGTATTGGCATGACGTTTGGGTTCCTCATCCTCTGCCTGACTTTTGTATGGTGGGTGTTTAAGACGGGGTACAAAATTAGAAATTGAGGCGACGATGTACTCACCGAAGGATCGGCTATCTGTAATGGCTTGCATTTGAAATCGGCTTGGCTCGCATTTAACGCCGATTTCGGCCCGAATTAGCAGCAAATGAAATAGCCACTGGGCTCAGTATCTGCAAATGATTTCGTATGACACAAATAACGAAAACCCGACAGATGAACCCCCAAACAGCGACTTAAGACAAATCGCTTACATAATCCACCCGTCAAGTCGAGGAGTGGGCAGGTGCAATTAACCGGTTTGAGCGTTCTGAAGACATTTGCTGGTTTTTTTGCTTAGTTTGTTCGAATTAGAGATGATAGGCAGAATCCATACTGCAAAAAATGCTAGGTGTCTCGATAAATGAATTGTATCTGCGTAATCTTTGATTTGGACGGGACGCTTGTCGACAGCGAGAGGCTTTGTAATCAAGCGTTTCTCGATTTACTTCCAGAGTTGCCTGATACGGTGGAGTTATTGACCCGGCGGTATCGCGGAAAAAAGCTTGCCTCAATTCTCGTTGATATTGAGAGCCAGCTTTGCCAGACGCTGCCAGATACGTTTGAACAGCATTATCGTCAGCGTGTTGCCGAACTCTTCTCTCATGAGCTTAAACCTATGCCCGGTGTTCTTGAAATGCTCGAAGCCACGCACTTCCCTAAGTGCATAGCCTCAAGCGGGCCGCCTTTGAAAATTCATCAAGCACTACAAATTAGCGGCCTTGCGTCTTACTTTGGAGACAACATCTTCAGCTCGTATGAAGTTGGCTCTTGGAAACCGGAACCAGGCCTGTTCCAATACGCTGCAAATTCAATGGGTTTTGTGCCCAGCCAATGCGTGGTTGTAGAAGATAGTGAAGTTGGAATTGAAGCAGCTGAAGCAGCAGGAATGAAAGCATTCCAATATGTGCCATATGGCGAAACCGTGCTATGTCAAGGCGGAACACCATTTGACGATATGTCACAGCTTCCCCATCTACTCGCTCACTTTGCTAATAATAGCCAGCGCAGCACCTTAGCCTAACAAGTTACTTAAGTTTTTATGAGCCCACGCATCTATGAAACGGGTTTGGAAAACTTGGCCCATATTCAGGCACTAATTAATATTGGTAAACCCCCGGCTATGCCGGGGGACTCTCAGAGGTTTGACCTATAAGGCGGTCACTACGATGCTCTTGTCTCGACCAAAAGATAGGAGAATCGAAAATGAGAGAGT
>NZ_JAXUHN010000018.1:0-13015 GCF_035916875.1 Methylomicrobium sp. Wu6 | reverse complement strand
TGAAATACGAGTGGCTGCCATTCCAATCGTTTACACCTACCGAACTTGAGGAGGCTATCGATGAAATCGGCGCTGGTTTTGGCTCTCAATACCAATTTACTTTCTGCTAAGCACTTATTAGCGATAGAGAAATGAGCCGGATGATCGAAGACACATGCGGCCGCATTCGGCTATCGCCTATTGTGCCCTTGATTTGTCCTTATAGTGTTGCGCTCTCAGTAAGCTCAAAGCGAGACCAGACTGTTGAACCCGCCGTAAGCCATCCGCTTGCAATCGAACGGCAGGTTGTCGGGATCGCACAGGTTTTTGAGGCGCGGGTCCGCCATCACCTTGGCGTTGACCTGATCGCGGTGCTCGCGTGACTCGAAAACGATATACGAGAATACGACCGTCTCGCTCTCCTGCGTTTTGATCAGTTCCGGGAAAGTCAGCGTGCCCTGGCTCGTCACGTCGTCCGCTATGCATTCCTGGAATGCCAACGCGCCGTGCTCGATCCAGATTTGTCCGGCCGCTTGCGCTTGCCGGCGGTATTCGTCGATATTGCCGGTTGGCAGTGGCAGTAAAAAGCCGTCGATGTAAGCCATGATGGTATCTCCTACAAAAGTAAAGCTGTAGTGGTTTGTGTTTATTCGGCCAATGGCAGCCAAATTTCGATGCCGCCGAGCCCCGTGGCCGGGTCGAATGCTTCGGTGTAGCGCTCGAACCAGGGCTGCGGGGCGATATGAAGTCCGCTGTCCGGTACCCATTGCGTCCAAATGGCATCAATCGTTTGTTTGATCGAGCCGACGTGCTGGGCATGAGTCAGCACGGCATATCGCCCGGCCGCCAATTGTAGGTGCTCGAAGCCGGCGGGTAAATGCGCGGTAACGTCGACTTCGACGCCGACCAGGTAATCGAAACTGCATCCTTCGCCGGGGTTCCAGCAAACGCCGTAAGCCGTCTTGCCACTTTGGCTTGGAATATGGCCCAAATGCGGCACAAAGCGCTGCCAATGCAGCGGGATATTGCCGAGCGTTTCCAGGGAAAAGCGTGCGTTTAACCCGGCTATCGTGCGTGTTTCCAGATTTTCAAAGCGGACGGCGCCAAGTCCCAGGGCCATAGTCCGAATGCCTGCTTCTTGTTCGCGCAGTTCCGGGGTGAAGGCGTCGCCGAAATCGTCGGCTTCGAACAAAGGGCGGATTTCAATTTCGGACTCTTCCGGCAACGGATTCGGGCAGCGTTTTACCCATTCGATCGCTTCTTCCATCGATTTGACCTGCCACAACCAATAGCCCGCGACCAGTTCCTTGGTTTCGATGAACGGTCCGTCGATGACCGTGCGCTGCTGGCCGGAAAAACGGACTCGAACGCCTTTCGAACTGGGCTGGAGTCCTTCGCCCGCCAGCATGATGCCGGCTTTGACCAGCTCTTCGTTGAATTGGCCCATTGCGGCCAACAATGCCTCGCTCGGCATTGTTCCGGCCTCGGAACTTGGGCTGGCTTTGACCATGACCATGACTTTCATAGGCTGTGTCTCCTGATTGCAAGGTAGCTTTTTGTTGATGATTTGATCCGGCGGCTGCCATCAGTCGCCGCGATGCGCCTGTTTCAGTGCTTCGATGTCCAGCTTGCGCATTTGCAGCATTGCCGTCATGATCCGCTGCGACCTGGCGACATCGCTGTCGGACAGCAAATTGCCCAAAATGGTCGGGACGACCTGCCAGGACACGCCGTAGCGGTCGGTCAGCCAACCGCATTGCAGTTGCTCCCCGCCGTCGGCCAATTTCTCCCAATAATGATCGATGTCATTCTGGGTCTCGCAGTTCACGACGAACGAGATGGCCGGCGAGAAGGTAAATTGCGGGCCGCCGTTCAATGCGATGAACTCCTGGCCGGCCAGCAGAAAGCTGGCCGCCATGACCGTACCCTTGGGCATCGGCGCGCCGTCGCCGTAAAGGGACACATTGAGCAGTTTCGAGCCTTCGAAAACCGAAACATAAAAATTCGCCGCCGCTTCGGCTTGGCCGTCGAACCATAAAAAAGGCGTAATCTTCGACATCGCAACACTCCTGAAAGGTTCTGAATAACCGGATCAAGCCGGCGGTGGATTATTTTTTGAGACAGGCTTCTTCGGCAGCGCGCGCGGCTTCGACCAGTTCCTCTTTCGTCAACTGGCGTTGATGTGTCGCTATCGACCAGCGGTGTCCGAACGGATCCTCGATGATCCCATAGCGATCGCCCCAGAACATATCCGCAACCGGCATGATCACGGTGGCGCCGGCATTCACGGCCTGGTTGAATAACGCATCCACATCCGGAACCGTCAGGTGGATCGTCACCGGCGTGCCTTTCAGGGATTTTGGCCCGAGCATGCCTTGTTCCGGACATTCGTCCACCAGCATCACGGCCGCACCGTTGATGCTCAAACAGGCATGCATCAGCTTGCCGTTTGCGGCCGGAAGCCGGATCATTTCGGTTGCTCCGAACGCTTGGGTATAGAAATCGATGGCCGAGGCCGCGCCGGCACAGACCAGGTGGGGGACTACGCCTGGCATGCAGGCTGAATTCGCGGGATTTTCTGGGTTGTTCATAGTGGTCTCCTCAATACAAAGTTGATTAAGCGTGCCGCCACCATTTTCAATGGGCTGCGGCGATGGGTTCAAATCATCGAAAGGAATGTTTTTGTTTCACCTTCGATGATGGGTTTGTGATTCATAGTCGATCGGGGATGAACCTGTTCGACATACCGTACGCAAAAAAAATCGATTAAATTTTTGGCAGGCCTTCCAGTTCGACCAGCGGCCGAATTTCAACGGTGCCTTTCGTTGCCGCCGGAATCCGGCCGGCTATCGCAATCGCTTCGTCAAGATTAGCGGCGTCGATCAGGCCTAAACCCTTCTTCGGGCCGTCGCGCATTGCGACAGCGACCGCGCGGTTCAGTTCCCCGACCGGCGAAGGTGATGCGGTCAAGAGGCTATCGTAATAGAACACGATGCCATTCTAGTCGGTACTGGCGGTATCGGCCGCGTTGGCATGCAGGGCGGCAATCGCATCCGTCGTAATGCGTTTATAGCGAACGATTTGCCAAACGATGGTTAAATAACTTTATGCCGTATACAAACAATACAAATAGCATGCAGGCGCCGATCGAAATCAGTTGTTCTGTCGGGTTTGGCGGGATGATCAAAATATATCCTTGCCCCTTGATCAACGAAGAAAAGCTGGAAACACAAAACGGCATCATAAATAAGCGAAATGTTTGCCAAAAATCGACTTTTGCATCGCGAGGTTTGGAAGCGCTCAGCATCAGCGCAAAACCGATGACTAGACTGATGCCGAGTGAGTTCAGCCAAATCCGGATAGACGGGTCAAAATAGTGGATGATCGTTACAATGTACCAAATCAAATAGCACCAAAGCACAACCTTCCCTTTTGAAAGACTGACAAAGTAATGAATCATGCGGGATATTTGGGTTTTACAGTATTTCACACCATTATCCGACCGTGCTGACAGAGGTGTTGAAATAGGAAAGCAAGGATTACGATGAGCCTGGAATCTGAACCGCACTCAATTAATGCTTAAAATTGATTTCTTGTCAAGAAAATTTAGAGGGTATTCATGTGGGGAAGAAATTAGTGAGTCTTTATGCCGATCGTTGAGCTCTCTGCTTTCAAAATCTGGACCTTAGCGGATAATATACGTTCTTCTATTTCTAGGGATTATCCGTATGCAAAAGCAATCTTCAGATCAGGATAATCAAACGATTGGCCATGCCGGACTCAGGGAATTGATCGCCTGGGCTTTTTACGATTTTGCCAATTCCGGCTATACGACCGTTGTGCAGACGACGATTTTCAGCACCTATTTTGTCGGCGTGGTCGCGGGCGGCGCGGCGGGCGTTGCACCCGGATTGGCGACGCTGCTCTGGTCGTTGTCGGTCGGTTTTGCGAATTTTATCGTGATGCTCAGTGCGCCGGTGGTTGGCGCGATTGCGGATGTGAAGGCCTGCAAGAAGCGTTTTCTGCTGTGGTCTTCAATCGGCTGCATCGTGACGACCGCCTTGCTGGCGCTGGTCGGGCCCGGCGATTACCAACTTGGCATGGCGCTGGTGATGCTGTCGGTGGTGATGTTTGCGTATGGCGAAAATCTGGTCGCGGCGTTTTTGCCGGAACTGGTGCCTGAAGAGAAGATGGGCCGATTGTCGGGCTATGGCTGGGGGCTTGGCTATGTTGGCGGACTGTTGACCCTGCTGCTCTGCCTCGGCTACATCACCTGGGCGAAGCGTCAAGGCATCAGCGAAGCCGAGGCGGTGCCGGTGACTTTGCTGATTACCGCCGGCATCTTCGCGCTGACCGCCGCGCCGACCTTTCTCTGGCTACGGGAACGCGCCATACCGTCGCCGGGAGGATTAAGCGGTGCCTTGATCTCGGCAAGTTTCGGCCGCTTGCGTCACACCTTTCAGGAAGCCCGGCGCTTTCGCGATCTGATCTGGTTTTTGGCCACGCTGGCGGTTTATCAGTCCGGCGTCAGCACCGTGATCGTGCTGGCGGCGATTTATGCGCAGCAGGTGATGGGTTTCGATACGCAATCGTTGATCGTGCTGATCATGGTGATCAATGTGACCGCCGCGGTCGGCGCGCTGCTGTGCGGCCAGTTGCAGGACCGTATCGGCTCGGTCCCGACGCTCGCCATCACACTGGTGATCTGGATTGCCGCCCTGATTGGCGCTTATTTGGCCGAGGCGCGCGAGGATATGTGGATCGTCGGCAATATGATGGGGATCGCGATGGGCGCGAGCCAGGCGGTCGGCCGCGCATTGGTCAGCAAGTTTTCACCGGCCGAGCGGGCCGGCGAGTTTCTGGGTTTGTGGGGATTGGTCAACCGGCTCTCGGTGATCATAGGGCCGTTGAGTTATGGTCTGATCAATTACTGGAGCGGCGGCAATCACCGACTGTCGCTGCTGTCGACGCTGGCCTTTTTTGTGCTCGGCTTGCTGCTGTTGTTCAAAGTCGACGAAGGTCGGGGAAAAGCGGCAGCCAACCAACCCTTACCTAACGGCGGTTTTTAAACGGATTCAGCGTATTGTCTGGTAGATGCCAAGAGACCAGGAAGGTGGCCACAAACACCAGACTACCCAGAACCAGAATCGCGATCACAGGATCGGCATTTTGCGAGGCGGCATAGGTATAGCCGCCGACCGCGATCAGCATCGCCAGATTTTGAAAAAATCCCTGCAATGCGACCGCAGCGCCGCTGCCGATGCTGAGCATCCCCAATTCCTGTAGCGCCGCATTGACCGGCACGATGAACATGCCGCCCATCATCCCGACAAAAAACAGCGTGCCTCGGGCCTGCCAGAGGCTGTCGGTGAAGCCAAGCCCGATAATGAACAATCCCATCAAATAAGCCGGCAGACGCGCGCGGCGCAAATGTTCGAGCGGTATCATGCGCGGCACCAGCGCCGACCCCGCGATGATGCCGACGGCAAGAAACAGCGTCAGTTCGGCGATTTCGGTCGCGTTATTGAGCGAGAACACCACAGGCGCCCAGGCTACGATCAATACACGCAAGGTCGCCGCAGTGGCCCAGAACAAGGACGCGCCGAGCATCGAAAAACGCGAGCGCGGGGTCGTAAAAAACTGGCCCATTTGCCGTCCGAATTCGAGTATTTTCGAGCCGGTGGAAGGGTGATTGGCCACTTTGGCCGGCAACAGCAGCGTGACCAAAGCCGAAACGACGAACAACACGATCGTGCCGGCCAAGGCCAAATCGGTCGATTGATCGGCCACCTTCGCGCCGATCTGCATGCCCATCAAAATCGCGAGGATCGTCGAGCCCTCGACCAGACTGTTCGCCTTGACCAGAAACTGATGCCCGGCAAGTTCGGGCAGGATGCCGTATTTGGCTGGGCCGTAGATCGCCGCGCCGACACCGACGATGCAATAGGCCAATAACGGCTCGATATGCATGAATAATAAGCCGGCGCCCAAGGCCTTGATCATGTTCGCGACAATCAATACCCTGGACTTGGCATGATGATCGGCAAAGCCGCCGACCCAGGGCGCCAGTACCACGAACGCGACCAGAAACGAGCTTTGCAGGGCCGGCACATACCAGTTCGCCGGATGATCGGCCTTCATCACGATCGCGATCACCGCAAACAGAATGGCGTTATCGGCGAAGGCGGATAAAAATTGCGCGATCAGTAAGGGATAGATTTGTTTGTTCATGACGGGAAGTCGTGTTAAAAAGCGTTAAACCTAAATCGTTCGGGAGTTGCCAATGTCCACCACTTTCCTGTTAATCGCGGTTTGTTTTCTGGCTTATGCGAATGGCGCCAACGATAATTTCAAAGGCGTCGCCTCGCTGTTCGGCAGCGGCGCGGCAAATTACCGGCGCGCCTTGCTGTGGGCGAATCTAACTACCTTGGCGGGTTCGCTCTGTTCGTTTTATCTCGCGCAAGGCTTATTGCTTAAATTTTCCGGCAAAGGTCTGGTACAGGATGTGCTCGTGCATTCGATTCCTTTCATGACCGCGGTTGCGAGTGGAGCGGGCGCTACCGTGATATTGGCGACCCGGCTTGGTTTTCCAGTTTCCACGACACACGCCCTACTCGGCGCGATGATCGGCAGTGCATTGGTCGCGGCATTCGGCGAAGTCAATCTGGCCGCATTGGGCAGCCATTTTATGCTGCCGCTGCTGTTAAGTCCAATAGCCGCGATGCTGACGTCGATGATCATGACCTGGGTTGCGGCCGGATTAAGGCGACGAATGCCTTCGGATACGAATGCCTGTCTTTGCGAGGAAGAGTCTGAGACGCTGCTATTGGCCGGCAACGGTGCTACCAATGTGGCTTGGTTTGACGGCCCGATCCGGCGTTTCAGGGTTGGCAAACAAGCCGATTGCGTAAATCGGGAGGCGCGCGTATTGCTGGGTCTGAATAGGCGGAAAATGGCCGACGGCGTTCATTTTCTTAGCGCCGGCGCGGTCTGTTTTGCGCGCGGACTGAATGATACGCCGAAAATCGCCGCCTTGTTGCTGTTGGTTCCCGCTTTGGGCGCTCCTTTTTCGATCGGATTGGTCGCCGCGATGATGATTCTTGGTGGATTGTTCAGCGCGAAACGCGTGGCCGAAACGATGAGTCACAAAATCACCCCGATCGACCCCAATCAGGGCTTGTCTGCCAATCTGACGACCGCATTGCTGGTCGTGTTCGCGAGTAGACTCGGCATGCCGGTTTCGACCACGCATGTTTCGGTCGGCGCCTTGTTTGGTATCGGCTTGCTGTCGGGTAAGGCGCACCTGTCGGTGATCAAGTCGATCGTGCTTTCCTGGTTGCTGACGCTGCCTTGTGCCGCCTTGATGGCCGGGGCGGTTTACAGCATCAGCCCTGGTTGAATCGAGAGAGCGGAATGAGATGGAACTCCAGTCAGTTGACCCCCTGGGTTTTCAAAACTTTCGGGTTTTTGGTACTTTTTGCAAGCATCAATCATCCGTCGATCTCGCCGAATAAGTGAATACGTCGGCGGGATATCCAGGTTGTTTGACGATAGGGAATGACGTAAGAGTCAATCGACAGTTCTGAGGAGTTCTAAGGACGCTTTTCATCAAACCTGGATACGGAATTCAGCACGGCATGTTGCTATGCTGAGGTCCATTTAAACTTATTTTTCCCGGAATTAGCTATTTTCAGCTTTTAATACCTGGGCAGCAGCGAGTTCGGTTGCCGCCAGATAATTGGTCTTGCCGGTCGCCAGCACCGGCACTGCGTCAATGACGATCACCTTCCTCGGCAGACTGATTTGAGCGACACCGACCGCCGATTTGGCCAGGTCATGCAGGGTGGCGCCTTTGTGCGTGGTCAGCAGAATCACCTGTTCGCCTTTTTTCGGATCGGGCAAACTGACCGCGGCATGGTGGGCTTCCGGCCAGGCTTCGATCGCCAGTTGTTCGACCGCGGTTAATGACACCATTTCGCCGCTCACTTTCGCGAAGCGTTTGCTGCGGCCCTTGATCGTAATATAGCCTTCATCGTCGACCGAGACGATGTCGCCGGTGTCGTACCACCCCTTGCCGTATTTCGATTCGGGCGGCACCAGTTTGCCGGGATTCGGCGCGAGCAGATAGCCCTTCATGATATTAGGGCCGCTCACATGCAATTGGCCGGCGCCTTCGATGCCGGGGATCGGTTCCAGTTGATATTTCATGCTCGGCATAAAGCGGCCGACGGTGCCGGCCTTGAAGCACATCGGCGTGTTGACCGAGGTGATCGGCGTCGTTTCGGTTGCGCCGTAGCCTTCAAGGATGCGGATACCGAATTTTTCGGCCCACAGCGCGCGGGTGTTTTCCTGTAATTTTTCGGCGCCGGCGACCACGTAACGCATCCGGTAAAAATCGTAAGGATTGGCCTTTTTACCGTAGGCGGCCAAAAAGGTATTCGTACCGAACATCACCGTCGCCTTGATTTCGTAAGCGATTTCAGGAATCACCGCAAAATGCAGGGGGGTCGGATAAAAGAACACTTGCATGCCGTTCAGTACCGGCAGCATCGAACCGACCGTGAAGCCGAACGAGTGGAACATCGGCAAGAAGTTCAGCACCACATCCTGCGGATTGAAATTGATCACCGATTCGAGTTGTTTCAGATTGCCCAGGATGTTCGAATACGACAGCACCACCCCTTTCGGTGTACCTTCGGAACCGGACGTAAACAGTACGGCGGCCGGATGGTCAGGATCGATGTGGTGCGACTTGTACCAGAGTCCGGTGGTATGGCTAAGTAATAGGGCTTTCAGTTTGGTCGTCGGGGTCATCTGTTTTGCCAAGTCTTCCAGAAAAACCAGTCTGACATTCTCGGCCAGATGCGCCGCGTCTTCGTGCAATTTGCCTTTTTCGATGAATTGACGCGAGGTGAGCACCGTTTTGACCAGGGCTATTTTGCAGGCGGATACCATGCTGGCCGAACCGGTCGAAAAGTTGAGCATCGCGGGAACGCGCTGATGCATTTGTAGGCCCAGCACCACGCAGAGCGTATTCGTCGAGTTTGGCAGCATCACGCCGACATTTTCACTCGTTTCAGTAATCGTGGCGATTAGATTGCCCAAGGCAATCGTGCGGGTGATCAGGGTGTTGTAACTGATCGGTTTACGCGCCAAATCATCGGCGATCGCAAACTTGCCGCCGTGAACCCGGCGCGCGTCGAGCAGCGCGGAAAATATCGTCTGCCGGTAATGACTGGTCGCAAACATCATTTCGGTCATGATGTCGGCTAATAAATGACCGCAGTAGCGCCTGCGGGACTTGCCTTTCAAATACTCGGGCGCCTGAATCCGGGTCGGCGGCAGAATCTGAATCATGATTTTCGGAAACCAGCGTAGACGGACTACGTTTTGCAGCCGTGAAAAGTGCGTATATTTGGCTCCCTCGATCCGTATCGGCAGCACCGCCGCTTGCGATTTGTCGGCGACCATGGCGGTGCCGTCGTAAATCTTCATCAAGGTACCGGTGACCGTGATGCGTCCTTCCGGAAAGATCACCGTTTTGGTGTCGTGCTGTAGGTGATGGGTGAGGTCCTTCAATGACAACGGGTGAGTCGGGTCCATCCGAAACACTTTGGACAGCCCGAGGAATGGCCTTAGCCACCAGCGTTCCGAGATGTGTGTATTGATCGCGAAAGTAATGTCGTCCGGTAAAAACAACCAGAGCAACATCGGATCGAGAAATGAGGTGTGGTTGGCGACGATCAGTACCCGTCTGCCGGCAGCGTGGTAGTTTTCGATGCCGTGAATTTCGATGCGGTACAGAACTTTAATGATCAGTTTTACCGTAAAACGCAAAAGTTGTTTCAGCATATTAATCCTCCTCATTTCATCTTATCAAACTATCAAAATCACCGGAATGAAGATTACTATAGCGCTTAATTAAACAATGTTCAATTAATGTCGGCGATTTGCCATCCAGGCTATTTTATGAAGATGCTGGCCGGCTGTGATGCATGGAGTCAAAACCTGCCTGTTTTCAGCAAAATTAAGCGGCGGCGCGATTTTTTAGGTTAAAATAGACCGAGGCAAAATAATCGCAAAGGAGTTGCGAAAAAACCACCCAATAACAAAAACACAAAACAATTGGAGAGCACAATCATGGCACAATTCCCAATCGATCTGGGCGCCTATAAGCGCGTTTCGCTGACTGCCGGCAATCCGACATTATCGCCGGATCAAAAAGCGGCGCTCAAGGCCAATATCCAGCTTTGCCGCGATGCGATCGTCTTCTTTACCGCAACCGGCGCGGCGCGGGGCGTGGGCGGTCATACCGGCGGTCCGTACGACACCGTTCCCGAAGTGATGATCCTGGACGCGCTGTTCCGCGGATCAAATGACTTCGTTCCTATCTTTTTCGACGAAGCCGGCCATCGGGTCGCGACCCAATATCTGATGTCGGTATTAAACGGCGACATGCCCGCCGAAAAATTGATGCTGTACCGCGAAGCGCATTCCCATTTGCCGGGCCACCCTGAATTGGGCTTTACTCCCGGCGTCAAATTCAGCTCCGGTCGTCTGGGTCACATGTGGCCGTATGTAAACGGCGTGGCGATGGCGAATCCGAGCAAGACCGTTTTCTGTCTGGGCTCCGACGGTTCGCAACAGGAAGGGGACGACGCCGAGGCGGCGCGTTTGTCGGTCGCACAAGGGCTGAATGTCAAACTGTTGATCGACGACAACGATGTGACCATCGCGGGCCACCCATCGCATTACCTGAAAGGCTGTTCGACCGCGCAAACCCTGCGCGGCCACGGCGTGACCGTGCTCGAAGGCGATGGCGAAGACATCGACGGCCTGTATGCGCGGATCATCCAGGCGATCAACACCGAAGGCCCGGTCGCGGTGATCAATCACCGAAAGATGTGCCCAGGCATTCCGGGCATCGAAGGCTCGAACCACGGCCACGACGTGATCTCGGTCAAACACGCGATCGAATACCTCGAAGCGCGCGGCTACACCGCGGCGATCGAGCTGCTGAAAAGCGCGACGCCGGCCAAGCAAAACTACACCTTCAAGGGCTCCAGCGATAAGTGGGACGCTAACCGCAACGTCTTCGGCGATGCCTGTGTCGCGGTATTGGGTAAAATGAGCGAAGAAGAGCGTATCGCCAAAGTCCGCGTGATCGACAGCGATCTCGAAGGCTCCTGCGGCTTGATCAAGATTCACAACGCTTATCCTGAAGTCTTCATTTCCTCCGGCATCATGGAGCGCGGCAACTTCTCCGCGGCGGCCGGTTTCGGCATGGAAAAAGGAAAACAGGGCATTTTCGGCACCTTCAGCGCGTTTCTGGAAATGAACATTTCCGAAATCACGATGGCGCGCCTGAACAATTCGAACGTACTCAGCCATTATTCGCATTCCGGTATCGACGACATGGCCGACAACACCTGCCATTTCGGTTTGAACAGCCTGTTCGCGGACAACGGTCTGGACGATGCTTATGCGACTAACCTGTATTTCCCGGCCGATCCGAATCAAATGCGCGCCTGCGTCGAAAGCGTATTCCACGATGAGGGATTGCGTTTCATCTTCTCGACCCGTTCGAAAACACCGATCATTTTGGACGAAAACGGCAACGAACGCTTTGGCGGCGATTACAAATTCGTTTCCGGCAAGGACGAAGTAATTCGCGAAGGCACCCAAGGCTACATCATCAGCTTCGGCGAAGCGTTGTACCGCGCGCTGGATGCTGTCGAGCGCCTGAAAGAAGAAGGTATCGATATCGGTTTGATCAACAAACCGACCTTGAACGCGATCGATGAAGACATGCTGGCCAAGGTCGGCAAGTCGCCGTTGGTGCTGATCGTCGAATCGTTCAACCGCAAGACCGGCCTCGGCAGCCGTTACGGTTCCTGGTTGCTCGAACGCGGCTTCACGCCTAAATTCGCGCATATCGGTACCCACAAGGAAGGCTGCGGCGGTTTGTGGGAACAATTCCCGCATCAAGGCCTCGATCCGGTCGGCATCATCGCGAAGATCAAGTCGATGCGGTAAGTCGATTGGCTTGATGAAAAAGGGCGCATGATGCGCCCTTTTTTGCTTAAGAAGGCTGTCTATTTTAGCTAACCGCCAAAAGCAAAGGCATGGCGGATGTTCCCAAAGCAATCCACCGTAGCCAAGATTGTTTTGCTTTTAATTTAGGCGGATGGCTGGCGCGAATCCGCCTATGGCCTTAAACACCCCGCATTTGCGCTATTTGTACCTATGGACAATCAGATTTTGCGATAGCTTATGTTGCCGAGTTCAACCACCGGGTGCGGAAAACCGCATGTCAGGTGGTGCGAAAAGGGTAATGAGCGCAACTCAGTTACCTCCACCATGTCGCGTTATTACTTGATGCGCGAACCGGTTCGCAAATATCGCTTAAGTTCATTCACGACTTCACCGCACTCATCATGGATGCTTTGCAGAAATGGATTATCTCCAATGTGCGTTACCGTACCGACTCCAGGATGCTTTTCCAATAAAATTTTCAATAGCTTGCGCGATGAGGTCTTTTGACAGCAGAACCAGGAGCAAGAAGACCAGCGAATAGAGAGGTGGCCCTAAAATTTTGAACAGCGATCATCGATTTTAAAGTGAAATTCTTGCTGATCGTTACTTTTTGTGATAATAGATAATCCGATAGTGAGGTGGACGGTTAGCCCCACCTACTACATGTTAAGTTAATTACCGTTATCATGCTGGTACGCCTCGGTGACGATCCAGTAATTAATAGGAGTGTTGACTTTTTTGAGCAAGGACCGCCACTATATCTAGATGCTGGTGGAGCTAACCGTCCCCCCGCATCCGATAAATCTATCCGCCCTAAAAGATAGTTAAACGATAATAACAACATCGAGGCGAGACTAATCGATTAGGTCAATTAGACAATAAGGAGCGGTTATGAACAATTCCGATTGCACGTTAGCGAATCCACACCGCACGAAACTGCTATCCAAAAGTCCGTTAGGGTTACGACGCCTGAGCCGATTATGGGCTGCGACCCTAATTC
>NZ_JAXUHN010000017.1:0-8635 GCF_035916875.1 Methylomicrobium sp. Wu6 | reverse complement strand
TTTGGAACTGAAAGCCGCCTTTAGGCGGCTATTGAACTGGGGCCGCGTTAGCGACCCCACGTACCGCTTTGAGCGGTTCACAACATAAAGCCCCCGGCTTTGCCGGGGGATATTTACTGGCTGTCATCATCGCACAGGCCATGAACCACGGCAATAAGGTCATGGCACGCACCAGCGATATCCCGTACCACATGCTGGAAACAACCTACCAGCAGTATCTGCGGCAAGCATCCCTCCATACCGCCAATGACCGCATCAGTAATGCTATCGCCGGGCTTCCGATTTCCCCCATTACTCGTTCGATTTGGATACGCTGTACGGCGCCGTCGATGGTCAAAAACTCGGTGTTGAGCGTCCAACCGTGAAGGCACGCCATTCGCGGAAATATTTCGGACGCGGCAAAGGCGTAGTGGCCTATACTCTGCTGCGCAACCACATACCGCTTAACGGCTACCTCATCGGTGCGCATGAGTACGAAGCCCACCATGTTTTCGATATTTGGTATCGTAACACATCCGATATTGTGCCGACCGCGATCACCGGGGACATGCACAGCATTAGCAAAGCAAACTTCGCCATTCTGCACTGGTTTGGATTACGTTTTGAAGCGCGATTTGCCGTCCTGAAAGATCAATTGCAAGCACTTTATTGCCTCGATAATCCGGCGTTGTACGAGAAGTTTCTGATTAAACCGATCAGCCAGATCGACATTGAAGCCATTGCCAACGAAAAACTGAACATCGATCGGATCGTCGCTACGCTTGGTTTGAAAGAAATGACACAAGGTACGTTGATACGTAAGTTATGCACCTATACCGCACCGAATCCGACACGGAGTGCGATCTTTGAGTTCGACAAGCTAATACGCAGCATCTATACATTGCGTTATCTGCGCGATCCGCAACTGGAACGCAAAGTTCATCGCTCGCAAAACCGTATTGAATCCTATCACCAGCTACGCGCCGCCATCTCGAAAGTCGGGGGCAAAAAGAAACTGACTGGACGCACCGACATCGAAACCGAAATCAGTAACCAGTGCGCGCGGTTGATTGCCAATGCGATCATCTACTATAACTCGGCGATTCTGTCGCGGCTGCTGACCAAGTACGAAGCGGGCAGCAATGCAAAGGCGTTAGCGTTAATCACACAGATATCGCCGACCGCGTGGCGGCACATTCTGCTCAATGGACATTACACCTTCCAAAGCGATGGCAAATTGCTTGATCTGGATGCGCTCGTGGAAGGGCTGGAATTGGAGTGACAAAATTTTCTGGGGTTCCGGCTTACAACCCCTGGAAGGGTAAAAATGAGTGCAGCGGCGATTGCGCGCACTGAAAATGATCAGTATATGCACAAAAAATATAATAAAAATAAAGGCTAACTTTTATATTCAGGCTATTGACAATTGGCGGTGTTTCCTTCATTGTGAAGCGGTACACTTAATTCAGTTCGTAGGGGGAGTTATGCTTCGAAAGTCAACTGTTTTATTCTTTACCGCGGTGATGGCGGGTGTTTGGACAGGAAGTGCGTTCGCGGTCAGTATTCTGGAGCGCGCCGGCAACAATTTCCGCACCGCTGCCAACAATCAGGAGTTCATCCTGAGCAAGCAGAATGTGAATGCTAATCGATTCGGTCTGTTGCATGTGCATGATTTCGACGCAAAGGTCGAGACGCAGCCATTGGTTGTGGAAGGTGGAGCGGGAGCGGACGACCTTGTTATCGTGACCACGATGAAGAATCAGGTGATCGGCATCAGCGCACGCACCAATAAGCGGCTCTATGAAGTCGATCTTGGGCGCGAAGCCGATTCCGCCGATATGGATATTTGGGGGCATACCCCGACCTGGGGTATCGCCGCCACGCCGGTCATCGATGCCGCCACCAATACCCTGTATGTAGTGGCCTGGATGCGCAAAAATGCGAATGACAACCGCTATCGGGACTATAAGGTCTTTGCTTTGAATTCGATGAACGGCATGCAGAAATCGCCGCCGGTGCGCATCTTCGGGCAATCGCAGGAAGGCAGCGGCTGCTGGTTCAATGATGCGAATGCGATTAACGGTCAAGGCCGGCAATATACCTATCCCAAGCTGCGCGCGGGTCTCGCGCTGACCGGAAACAATGGTCTGGTGATTGCGTTCGCGTCAAACAGTGAATCGCTGCAAAACGATCGGAGGGATAATCCGCACGGTTTCGTGATCGCTTACGATACGCGCGGCCTGCTCGGACAGGTCGGTTTTTCACGCGAGCCGGGCATCTTTTGCGCAACATCGTTCAATAATTGGGGGGCCGGCATTTGGCAGGCGGGCGGCGCGCCGGTCACCGAGGGCGACATGATTTACGTCGCGACTTCGAACGGCACCTCGAACAACGGCGGCGTCGATCTGGCTGAAAGCATGATCAAGCTGCGTTTCGTACCGGGTTCCGGCGGCAGTCGCCCGCTGTTGCAAAAAGTCGATTGGTACAAGGCGTTTCTCGATGAACGGACATCCGGTTCAGGCTGTCTCTGGTCGGACAATAATACCGAGGTTTCCTGCGGCCGCGCCGAAGCCAACAAAGCGGGCACTGACTGGGATTTCGGCGCGACCAGTCCGATGCTGATTCCTGGTTCGAACATGCTGCTGCAAGGCACCAAGGACGGGATCATTTATGCGCTGAATAAAAACGATCTCGGCCAAAACGATCGCTTTAACAAGCTGATGTTTCGGCCGCCGCTGGTCGCATCCTATTATGGTGGCGACGTGAATGAAAATTGGGCGCGCGCGAACCAATTGAACGCGAGCATTCCGTGCCCTAACCCTGGCGATGTCGATGAGGGCACCCGCAATTGGTTTTTGCCTTGCAGCAATCTGCGTCCGGAAAATAACCGCATGCACCATATCCATGCAATGGCGTTCGCGAGGCGCGACCAAGGCCGTGGAATCGTTTATGTTTGGGGCGAAAACTCGCAGTTGAAAAGTTATGATTTTTTTACCGAACCAGACAAATTACCGATCTTTCGGGCTCAGGGTTCGGAAACTGCTTCGGGTAAAGTCAATTCGCCCGGAGGCATGCCGGGCGGTTTGCTTTCGATATCCGGTCGGCCGGCAGCATTGCCGGGGCGGCCCGATGCGATTGATTTCAACACCGCGATTGTATGGGGTGTTTACGCCAAATACGGCGACAGCAACAAGAGTTTCGCGGACAGCCAGCTGGTTGCCTATGATGCGTCTACGATTCTGCCTGGCGGCAAATTGCGTCGGCTTTTTAGAACGGGTGACGATAATCAAGGCGGACTCGGTTTGATGGGCAAGATGATTCCACCGGTCGTCGCGAATGGGCGAGTGTATGTGATGATCTACCGTCTGGAGCCTGGCACAGACCGTGTCATTGGCAGCCAGCTCAAAGTCTTCGGATTGAAATCCTGATCTTTCAACAGGGGAGGGGCGGCTTGAGCCTAATAGTGTTGAATCAACGGAACAACGTCGGGGCCCGAAATTCACGGCCACATGGATGCGGGACGGAGGGCAAGCCACCACAAGGTGGTCTAGAGACAGACCAATGCCGCGAAGCCAAGGATGGCAAGCTTCGATTATATCCATCCGATCTGGATATCGGCAGTCCACCTGTGCGCTGTGAGTATGCCGACTGATGGCTTAATTCAACGGGATTGCTGCTTGATCCGGTCCGATAGTTCAGTAGCGTGGTACTGAACTATCGCATGCGAGCGACCAGGCATCGATCCCGCCGGCCAGATTCGCGATACTCGCGAAGCCTTGATGCGCCAAATAATGCGCCGCCTGCGAGCTGCGCACACCATGATGGCAGATCACCACAATATTCCGCTCCGGATTGATCTCGCCAATCCGTTGCGGTATTTCCTGTAATGGAATCAACGTGCTACCATCGATTTTTGCATAATGATATTCCTGCGGTTCCCTGACATCGAGAAGGAATAGGTCATCGCCGCGCGCGAGGCGATCTTTCAGTTCGGTTGCCGATAAATTTTTGACTGCCATGAGTTACCTGTATTGATGAATTGTTCGCTGTTATTCTGCGTCCGCCAAATTTGTCCAACGAGATCATAGAAGCAAGGTGCATCGTATAGGAAATCGCGGAGAAAACAAGTGCGTTGCCCACCGACACTTTATTTTAAAGGTCTCAGAGGGCTGCGCCGCGAGACGAAAAACAATTTGCACAAGCTGAGCGGTATATTAATAAGGGTTGGTCATGCCATGTGAATCGGCATAGGCGACATGTTTGCGCCGAGCTTGAATTTTAATTGTCATTATGATATCTACCAGAAAAGAAGTTTCAACTTACAACTTGTGCCGAGGCATGACGCCGAGCGTTTTTGTCAACGGACCGGCTTGAATCTGGATTCTTCTGGGGAAGGGCCTTGGGCTTTCTTCCTCGTTCGCCAAAATAATAACAAAATACTAATCAACAATGGGTACATTGCCATGACGATGCGACACCGTTTATTCAGCTCAAAGCACATTTCCATCATATTAACGACCGCGGTTTGTCAGCTACTCGGACTGCCGCCGGCAAATGCTGCGCCAGGTCCGATCTATGCGGAACAAGGCAAACAATGGACCAACACCGAGCGCTTGCAATATTATTCGCAAGATCAGGGTTCCCGGGTGATGCCTTTGCAATGGTTCCTGGCGCTGAAACAGGCGAACGGCAAGCCGTTTCTGGAGGACGGCCTTTCCCGTTACGGTTATTTGCCGAATCCCGACGCCAAGACGAAAGGCTTGCCGGTCGGCTTTACGGTGAACGGCAATGCGGTCGGCATCACCTGTTCCGCCTGCCACACCCGGCAAATCGAGGTGGACGGCAAGGCGTACCGGATCGACGGCGGCCCGGCGATCGCCGATTTCCAAACCTTTGCGGCCGATTTGGACAACGCGGTGGGGCATACGTTGAATGACCCGCCGTCATTCGACGCTTTCGCAGTCGCGGTGCTGGGCGGAGCTCCTTCGGCGGATCAAAAAACGCGTTTGCGGAAAGAAGTCGAGACCTGGTACCTGCCTTACCATACGATCATGAGCATCGCGTTACCGAAAGACAAGCCTTGGGGACCGGCGCGCCTCGATGCAGTCGCGATGATCCTGAACCGAGTGACCGGCCTGGATATTGGCGCAATGCCGGATCATATCATCAAATCCAACATTCACCTGGCCGACACACCGGTGCGTTATCCGTTCGTCTGGAATGCGCCGATTCAGGACAAGACCCAATGGCCCGGGTTTGCGGACAACGGCAACGATTTGTTAGGGTTGTCGCGTAATTACGGCGAAGTGCTCGGTGTGTTTGCCGATTTCTATCCGCAAAAAGCCCCCGGGAAACTTCTCGGTTACGATTATTTGGAACACAATTCGGCTAATTTTAACGGTTTGAAAGCAGTAGAAGAGCTGGTCAAAAAAATAGGACCGCCGGAATGGCCGTGGAAGCAAGGCAAATGGGCGGTCAATGCGAAGTTGGCCGCGCGGGGTAAACAGATCTATGAAAGCCCGACCAAAACCGAAAATGGCGGCTGCGTTGCCTGCCACGGTATCCGCGCCGGCGTTCCGCGCGCGTTGAACAAAACCTGGGCGACGCCGCTGTGTTATGTCGGCACGGACCCGAAGGAATTCGAGTTGTTTGCCTTGACGGTCGATACCGGCATCTTGGCCGGAGCCAAGATACCGTTCCTCGAAGAACCGCTGAAGGCGAAGGATGAAAATGCGGTCAAAGTCTTGAGTCTGGTCGGCATGGGCACCTTGTTGCAGTACACTAAGTCGCCGAAAACGCTTGATCTTGAGTTGAAGGCGCAAACCAAATTGGGCTTGATCGAACGCCTGGCCGGCGAGGCTAAAGCAGCCAAAGACAGTAAAATCCGGGAAATTACCGATCAATTGCTCAGTAAACAGGCGGAATTGGTGACGACTGACAATACGGTGTTGAAAGGCGCTTTCCAAGGCCTGAAAGCGAAGGTAACTCCGCCGAAGGCAGGGCCTTATGAGTGCAAGGATAAATTTACCGATCCGGCCCCTGCCATTGCTTACGAATCCCGTGTTTTGCAGGGCATCTGGGCGACCGCGCCTTACTTGCACAACGGTTCGGTGCCTACCTTGGCGGCGTTATTGGAACCGGCGCAAAATCGGCCCGTCGAGTTTAAAGTCGGGCCAGCCTACGATCCTGAAAAAATCGGGCTCGCGGTCGAGCAAAGCAAATTCGATTATGTCTTGAAGACGACCGATTGTGAGGGCGACAATATTAAATCCGGCAACAGTCGCTGTGGTCACGAATTCGGCACCAAGCTGTCGAAAGAGGAAAAAGCGGCGTTATTGGAGTATTTGAAAGTCCTGTAAGGATTCAGGAAGTCTCTTTCGGAAACTCTCCGTTTAGGGTTCCCGCGCAGAGTGCGGGAACCCTAAAATTCGATCACTTGCCGAGTCGATGCTCCACCCAAGTATCATAAATTTTCTCGTCTGCGATGTATTGCAAAATTGCTTGTTTTTCGGAATTGGTGAGATTGGGAGCCTGCAGTCTAAACGGCGCAAAAAACCGTCCGCTTTATCGCCTTGGGTGTCCGAGATCCGGTGCAGACGCAAATAATCCTCGGTATTCGCAAACGCAAAATTCGGCTGATTGATCATCAAAAAATCTTGATTATGTCCGCCCCTGTCGTTGCTCAACACTTTGCCGCTGACATTGAACACTTTAACCGCCATGCCTCGGCTGCCGCGCTTGCCGGTGTTGTCAATATCCGGTCCGACCAACGAGACCGCATTCGAAAAACGGATGATCGATTTATATTGTTTGCCGGGCTTATCGAACAGCCCAACCTGATATCCCTTAGGCAAATTATTGCCGATTTAAAAGACCGTGTTAACGCAGCCATGCGATTTAGGGTGGACGCATCTGAGTATTTGCATCGATTCAGGATAGTGCTCGCTGAGGAATTTACGTTGGTCCTCGGGGATCGGATAACGCTTTTCGAGCAATTTGACCAGCAGGTTTGCAATCTCGTCAATCTGCTTGCCTTCCAGATCAGGATCGAGAATATGCTCAAAAGGACATTTCGGAATGTCGGCGGTGTTTAGATAGAGAGGGTAAAATTGGATGTGGACACCAATGAGGGCATCCCGTTATACATGAGTCACACGGCTATTGCGTATCAAGCACATGGAAGAACAACCATTTTGCTGATCCTATGCCGCGGGTGAAAAAAATCAATGAGTTGCAATCAGGGAACTGCCCCGTTCGCCGAGATATGTATAACGAGATGCGATGAGGGGGCTCAAAGAGAGGAAAATACGGCTATTATAACGGATAAGGCCTGCCTCATTTTTTGACTGCGACGAATTAATGCGTTTATTTTCAAGCCTGGAATTCGGAATTTCGGTAAAAATCGAACTTGTTAAGCAGGAAGATTATCCTACGAGCCAGACGGCAGATTAAATAAGGCCGCCTTGATAAAGCAACATTAAAATAATCATCCAATATTGATTCACACGCTTTAAAAACTAGGGTATAAAGCCTGCCATGAAAACTCCAAAAACTCTTGAACCCCTGGTGGAAGCCGGTCTCATCGACGAAGTGATGCGCCCTTTGAAAAGCGGCAAGGAAGCGGCCGTCTATGTAGTGGTCTCCGAAGGCCAAGTCCGTTGCGCCAAAGTTTACAAGGAAGCCGGCAAGCGCGGGTTCCACAAACAGGCGCAATACACCGAAGGGCGTAAAACCCGCAACAGCCGCCAGGCGCGGGCGATGCAAAAAAATACCCGCTACGGACAGCAGCAACAGGAAGCCCTGTGGCAGAACGCCGAAGTCGATGCGCTGTACCGCCTTGCCGACGCGGGCATCCGCGTTCCGAAGCCCCACAACTTTATCGAGGGCGTGCTGCTGATGGAACTGATCACTGACGAGGACGGCAACGCGGCCCCTCGACTGAACGACCTGGAATTAAGCCGCGAACAGGCGCTGGAATTCCATCAAATGCTGATTCGGGAAGTCGTAAAAATGCTCTGCGCCGGTATCATTCACGGCGATCTTTCCGAATACAACATCCTGGTCGACAGCCACGGGCCGGTCATTATCGACTTGCCCCAGGCGGTCGACGCCGCCGCCAACAATAACGCCGCGAGAATGCTGGAACGGGACGTCAACAATCTGGCGACCTATTTCGGCCAGTTTGCCCCGGAACTTCTGGAAACCCATTACGGCAAGGAAATCTGGAAACTCTTCGAAAGCGGAAATCTGCATCCCGACGTACAGCTAACAGGCCGGTTTAAAAGCAGCGACAAAAAGGCGGATGTGAGAAGTGTTATGCGAGAAATCAAGGATGCCCGGGAAGATGCGATGCGGCGTAGGTTCGAGCACGAGAACTAGTGGTGTTCCAACAGTCCTGAGCAACCTTGGGAACCCGTCAATCCGATGCGAAAGCATTACAACCAGGTTGGAAAAAGGCATCTTCGGATGCTTTTTTTTCGTCTTGAGATTTCTTACACTTTATAACTCTAATATGACTCTAAGGATTCCGGCGCTAATAATTAATATTGGTAAACCCCCGGCTATGCCGGGGGACTCTCAGAGGTTTGACCTATAAGGCGGTCACTACGATGCTCTTGTCTCGACCAAAAGATAGGAGAATCGAAAATGAGAGAGT
>NZ_JAXUHN010000016.1:0-7073 GCF_035916875.1 Methylomicrobium sp. Wu6 | reverse complement strand
TTGGAACTGAAAGCCGCCTTTAGGCGGCTATTGAACTGGGGCCGCGTTAGCGACCCCACGTACCGCTTTGAGCGGTTCACAACATAAAGCCCCCGGCTTTGCCGGGGGATATTTACTTTATGAGGCTGGCGATGGGACTCGAATCCGCGGCCGGCTGATTACAAACCAGCAAGGTGTCTAGACGTACGGAAAGCGTAACGCGAGTGGAGATGTTATGAAGTTGCCCCTGCGTAGCCGCAAGGGCGGGTATTGTTGTGAGACAGGTTATTCCCGGATGCGTATCAGATCGTGGCAGCCTTTGCAGGTGGCGCCGAGTTTGCCGAACTGGGTTTTGATCGCCGCTACATCGCTTGCGGCCGCGACTTTTTGCAATTCGTTGGCTTCTTTGATGAAGTTGGCGTTGAATTCCTTGGCTTCGTCTTGTTTTTCGAAAAATTCCGGTTTTAGCCGGCTGGGTTTCCAACCGGTGCCTTTATCGGTGCCGGTGCCATACAGTTTCTCGAAAACCCCTGAGTTGGCGACTCCGGCGATCGCATTGGCGGCGGCGATCACCTCGTCTTTATTATAAGTATCCGGATGGTCGGAGGTCTGAGCCTTGATCTTCGCGGTATTCCAGCTCAGGAAAGAGTAGGCGGATTGGCGGAAGCGAATCTGGTCTTCGACATCTCCCGCAAATGCCGTTGCGGTGAGGGTGCCAAGCGCCAAGGCGGTTGCCAGTTGGGTTTTCATATATAGGACTCCTTGTGATCGACTCACAAACTGATGGTTAAAAAGTTTTGCAAAGGTTGTTAAAGGATGGATGAAGATGCGCCTCGAAGATTCATGCTTCGAGGCGCGATGATTACAGCTTTGGGTTAATTTGATGTTTTTGCATCGGCTGTAGCGGTTTGTACGCCGGCCAGCGGCGCCAGGTAATCGATAAAGTTGCCCCCCCAAACGCCCCAGACTGTAGAGCCCGCAATCAACAGGCTCAGGATCAGCGGTAGGACTCCGGTCGTTTGGGATACTGACGGCGCCAAAATCTTCGGTAATTGTTTTTTGCCGGTCAGCATCGGCAAGATCAAATTCGTTTTTTTGAACCCTTGATAGAACAGGATCGCGGTCAGGTGCAGCCCGATCAGGACCACCAGCAAGTTGACGATCTTAATATGCCAGCCGCTGAGTTTGTCGCTGAAATCCTTGTCGATCATGTCGAACAGAGGCCCTTCGAAAGCGATGTCGTCGTTCGCGAACAAGCCGGTGCCGGCCAGGGCGCTCAAGGTGCAGAGCAACGCCAGCACTGCCAGAGCGCCGACCGGGTTATGGCCGGCGCCTTGCCAACGGCCTTTGAGATAGGCGATCAGCCGGGGCAGGGTAGGGAAGAAATCGCTGAAGCGGGCATACCGGCCGCCGACAAAGCCCCAGAGCAGGCGGAATACCAGGAGACCCAGCACCATGCTGCCGAAACGGCCGTGCCAGTCGGTCCATTCGCCACCGGCTTTGCCGCTCGTGTAGGCGCCGACGACCGCCACGACCAACAGCCAGTGAAACAGCCGTAACGGCCAGTCCCAGATTTGCGCTTCGATTTTCATGACATCATCCTCCTGCGGGGCTAGACGGCCCGTAAATGCGTGTTGAAGAAAGCGATGGTTCTGTCCCAGGCCAGCTTCGCGGCTGCCGCATCGTAACGCGGGGTGGTATCGTTATTGAAACCGTGTTGCACGCCCGGATAAATATAAGCTTCGTATTTGACCCCGGCCTTCTTCAACGCGTCTTCGTAAACCGGCCAGCCGGCATTGATGCGCTCGTCGGCGCCGGCATAATGCAAGAGCAGCGGCGCCTTGATTTTGGCGGTATCTTCGGCCGACGGTTGCGCGCCGTAGAAAGGGGCTCCGGCCGCCAGGTCGGGTAATTGGGTCGCGAGATAATTGACGATGCCGCCGCCGTAGCAGAAACCGACCGCGCCGACCTTACCGTTGCCTTCCGGCAGTCTTTTCAGCTCCTGCACTGCCGCCAGGAAATCGGCCTGGGTCTTGCCTTTGTCCAGGTTTTTGAACAGTTCCCGCGCCTTGTCTTCGTCGCCGGGATAACCGCCCAGCGTGAACAGGGCGTCCGGGGCGAAGGCGATGAAGTTGTCCAGCGCCAGCCGGCGGGTGATGTCTTCGATATGCGGATTCAGTCCCCGATTTTCGTGTATCACCAACACGACAGGCAGTTTGCCTTCGGCCTTGGCCGGCTGGGCCAGATAACCGCGGATCTTGCCGTTGCCGAGCGGGGAGGGGTATTCGACGAAGCGGGTCACGATGCGCGGATCGTTTCCGGGCACTTGCTCGGCGTGGGCGAAGCGCGGATTCAACGCTTCCAGCAGCGCTTCGGCGCTCAAGCCCAGGAGGGCGTACTTCGGAACCGAAGCTAAAAAATCCCGGCGCGAGATGTCGCCGTGAACATACTGGTCGAACAGTTTTAGCGCTTCCGGATGGAAGTCATTGGCCGTTTTGCGCGCCATGAAAGATCTCCTTCGGTATAGAGTGAGTTGTATAGGGTACGCCGCGCGTACCGTTTTGGCGGTAATTGCATCCGGTTTTACATAAGTGACCTCATACCCGCCGGGAAGCGGGTACCCAGCGCCAAGGATGGCAAGCTCAAGCGTCCCTGGATTCTGGCAATCCCTGCCGGAATGACGGACTTTGTGTAAAGTGGATGCGGCAAATGGTTAGAACAGCGTATTCAATTCGGCTTTAACTCGGCGCGGTCAACACCGATAGCTTGGTGACGCCGGCGCGTTCGATAGCCGCCATCACCTTGGCGACGATGCCGTACTGCACGCCGTCGTCCGCATTCAGATTTAGCGCCAGTTCCGGGTTGGCCGCCTGACGGGTTTTCAATTCATTCTCGACCGCATCGACCGCGATTTCCTTCTTGTCGATAAATACCTTGCCTTGGGCATCAATGCTCAGATACACCGGGTCCTTTTCTTCGGGAGGCGCGGTTTCGGCAGTTTTCGGCAGGTTCACATGAACCGCGTTGGTCAACAGGGGGGCGGTCACGATGAACACCACCAGCAGCACCAGCATCACATCGACTAGCGGCGTGACGTTGATTTCGCCCATCACGTCGCCGTCGTCTTCTTGTGTTTTAAAGGCCATTACGCGTGCGCCTCCTTAGCGCCGGACAGATCGTCATGAATATCTCGTGTTGCGGCTTTTTTTCCGCCGCTTATTTCGGTCAGACGCGTCGAGGCCGCCGGTTTGTTGCCGGAACGTTCGATGATGAACGATGCTTTCAAAGCCAGATGCACGAAGTCGATCGCAAAATCGTCCAGGAAGGCCCAGACCACTTTATTGCGGCGGATGAAAAAGTTATAGCCGACCACGGCCGGCACCGCGACCGCGATTCCGACGGCGGTCGCGATCAATGCCTCGCCGATAGGGCCGGCCACCACTTCCAGGCTGGCCGAGCCGCTTTTACTGATGCTGGACAGCGCGCCCATGATGCCCCACACGGTGCCGAATAGGCCGACGAAAGGCGAGATGCTGCCGATGGTGGCCAGTATCGCCAGTCCGCTTTCCAGCGAGCCGCGTTCCTTCTGCATTTGCTGGCGTAGACGCCGATCCAGCAGTTCCTGTCTGTCCCAGGTATGTTCCAGGTCATGAGTGGAAGCGCCTGACTCGGTTTCGATCAGCGTCGAAAAACCGATGCCGGCTACCCGCGCGGCCGGGCCTTGCTGATGATCGAGATGGGCGGCGGCCTGAATGCTGGGCGCGCCCCAGAACGCTTTGCTGTAGCGGCGGTTATGGTAGGAAATGCGCAGATGCTGGATGCTCTTGATCAGGATCAGGGCCCAAGTAACCACGGAAGCACCTATTAATGTATTGAGCGTGGCGTCGACGATGAAGCTGGTTGCTATATTAGACATGTAAGTCTCCTCAAGATAAGTTGAATGTGATCGGAACGGTGACCCAGCCGGCGATTGGGGTGTCGCCACGTTTGGCCGGTACGAAAGACCATTGGTTGACGGTTTTCACCGCCGCATCGTCCAGCACTTTCTGGCCGCTGGACTTAATCACGTTAATCGTGTCCGGCTTGCCGTTGGGTTGGACATGAACCTTCATTAACACCTTGCCTTCCCAGCCTCTTTCCATCGCGATTTCAGGATATTCCGGCGCCGGGTTGTGCAGATAGTCGGCTCCGGCGGTTGGCGCAGTGATTTTCTCCTCCACGACCGGAGGCGGCGGTGCAGGTGGCGCAGGCGTCGGTGCGGTAGGCGCGTCGCTGATCACCGGAGACGGAATGGGTTCAGGAATCGGGGTCTGCTCGACCACTTTCGGCACCGGCTTGGGTTTCTGCGGTTTCAGGGGCACTACTTTCGGCTTGGGCGGTTTAGGTTTGGCTACCGGCGGCGGTGGAACCGGTTTAGGCTGTGGCCTGGACAGGGTGATTTGGACCTTAGACAAGGGTTTGGCGGGCTCGATAATCTCCTGTTCAAGCGCTGCGCTGTCGAACCGTTGGACTATGCCGGCATGGATGACGATCGACAGCACGCCCAGTAACAGGTAGTCGAATGGCTGGCGGTCGCGGTTGTTGCCGGTGTATTTGAAATCGGCCAGTGCTGTGCTCAGCGGCGCCGGCGATGAATTCGCGGCGTTTTTCAGCGCAGCCGCGCCGCCCGACTGCCAATCCAGCGATGGGGCGGCGGGCACAAAGGGAGTGGTAAATGCTAAAGGACTGCTCATTGCGATGTTCCTCGTTGAAGTATCCATTGCGCAGGGATTCCGCCGGCTCTATTGCCCGTCAGGCGGGAGATCTGGCCCGAAGGCGATTCGGTTAAGCCGAATCCGCTGTGCAAACACAAAATTGACAACGCCGTTTATCTATGTACCTGCCGGCCTTGATTCGGGCGTTATGACTACAGGTAAAGCACGAGACGTGCCAGCTTGCGCCCGATTTGGTCTTGCGCTAAAAACCGTTTCTCTAATGGGCAATAAGGATATGATATTTAAAGTAAATTTAATTGTGTCCAAGTGCTGTCATGAAGCACTTGGCCTGATAGGATGGGGAGGATCGCGCCGGCAGGATTTACGATTGCTTGCTGAGCATCAGTTTTGGTCAGGACGTTGCTGGCCGGGTGTTGGCAGATCAGCAGTATGGAGCGGATGGGGATTGCAAGCCGTTTGACAAGCGTGTTATATCAAACTCAATCCGATAAGGTCGGGGGATGGTTGCTCAACCGCAAGACGACCCTTGGTCGAGCTATCGTCATAACACTCTGATTGAATCCGGATCGAGCGCCGGTCGGTGGCGGAACACGAGGAATATCTTCGCTTAGGACAGCAGGCAAACCGCCTATCGGCAATTTTCGTGCACCCTATGCCTGACGCTGATATGGCGGATATTCGCGAATCCGCCCACAAGGGATGGAGGCTGGATCGCGAGCGGTTTAAGGTCAGGATTGAGCGTGGCGCGCAACATCGAAATGCGTAGGCAGGCCAAAGAAAGAAATAAACCGTGTCTGCCCCTGTTTTCCGCCTCTGATTTTGAGCTTCGTAACGAATAACAACCGTCGGCAGACTTCTGAAGTTAAAATGTTAAGTTCACGCTCATGTGTTTGTTATATAAAACCAAAGACTCGCTGCCAACAATAAAATAGAGCCGCAAAGCAGCAATATCGTAAGCGTCCATGAGGACTCATCCTGATGTTTTCGCACCGGGCGGATTTTGTCAACAGGTGTGGTTTCTATTCTTCTTGGATTGGACGCAGCCGAGTTGGCGTTATCCTTTAAAGACGCATCTTGCTGTTCAGTACTTTGCGCCGTTTCATCCTTTCGATGCGTCAACAGCCGCAGAAAAACCTCGCTCCCTAACCCTATTTCATCGGCTGCCTGTCTCACACTATCCAGATCAACTAGAGTTTTTTGGGATTCATAGCTGATACGAAGCGCCCTATCGCAAAACGTATTAATTAAGCGAGGAGTGCCTCGAGCAGCATGTACAATAATTTCAATGGCATCGTCAGTAAAAATTCTTGACTGACTCCCCGCGACTTTCAATCGATGCAAAATATATTCATGCGTTTGCAAAGGAGTCATTTTGCCAATGGATTCCAACCAGGCAATACGCTGTTTAAACGACTCCAGATTAGGTTGGGACAATTTATCGAGAAATTCCTCCTGCCCAATCAGGAGCATTTGGATAAGCTTAATGCCGCCTTGTTCAAGATTATTCAAAAGCCGGACGCACTCCAGCACATCGTCGGATATTTTGTGCGCCTCATCCATCATCAACAGGCAGCGGTTGCCCTCGTTGTGGAACTTTAGCAATTGCTCCTTAATATCCCTTAAAACAAAAACCCTGCCTGACGATTCAGAACTGATATGCAACTCCTGTGTGAGAAAAAGTAAAAGTTCGTCACTGGTATCCGGCGGTTCGCCTATCCAAATTATTCTGGTTTTCTCGGGAATGGACACCATGAGTTTTTGACTCAAGGTGGTTTTCCCTGTGCCGATAGGCCCCGCCACCACCATCAAACCTCTTCCCGCCAATAAGCTATCGATCATGCGATTGAGCACACGGCTATAATCGCCATGGTCGAAAAAAAATGCCGGATCGCAAACGTTTTCAAACGGCAGGCTTTGTAATGAAAAATGACTTGTATACATACTACCTTGTTCCAGATTGTTCAAAAGCCGGACACACACTCCTCCAGCACGTCGTCGAAAATTTTATGTACTTCAACCAAAATCACCAGGCAACGGTTGCCCCGTTGTGGAGCTTTAGCAAATACATCTTGAAGATCTCTTAAAACAAAAATTCTATCGGACGATTCAGTGCCGATATACAATTCCTGGGTGAGAAAAAAACAACAGCCCGCCAAAGGTAACCGGCGGCTCGTTCAAGCGGATAATTCCGATTTTTTCGGGAACGGACTCCATGAGTTCCCGATTAAAGGCGGTTTTTTTCCATACCCTCGGGTCTACCGGCAATGCCGTTAAGTTAAGAAGAAAGCTCCCTCTCCTGCTGGAGAGGGTTGGGGTGAGGAGGATCAAAAATAAGGAAAAATACTTTATTTTGATCCCCCCATCCCAACCTTCTCCCGA
>NZ_JAXUHN010000015.1:0-6550 GCF_035916875.1 Methylomicrobium sp. Wu6 | reverse complement strand
AATTGCTCGGCGCTAGGCTTGGCGATCCTGGCGACCAGCCTGAGCGGGTGTATGATCGTCGATTCGCCGATTAAGGGAGTGCTGGGTACCGAGGTTATCTGGGGCGATATAGCGACCGGGGAAGCCGGTTCTGGCACCCCCGGTGCGACAAAGGAAGGCAAAGCCTGTGCGGAGTCCATCCTGGGCTTGCTGGCCCGCGGCGATGCCAGTGTTCGCGCGGCAAAGCAAAACGGCAATATCACGGAGGTCACTACAGTGGATCACTCGGCGAGGAATTTTTTAAATATCGTCGGCGAATGGTGCACGATAGTAAAAGGCCGCTAGGGGATCTATCGTTCGACCCAACGCCGGGGCTACCCATTGGATTGACCGGTTCTATCGCAGTAATCCGCGTAGCCGCACCCTGGGCAACGGGCAGCCTTGCGGCCAACGTGAGGCTTCCAGGGTGTCCCCGCATTGCTCATCGGTGCCACACTGCGCAAGGGCTGCGGGCAAGGACAAGCCTTGTTGAAATTGGATACGGTTCATGGCCACGACTTTTTCTCTTAGAAGGGTTTGTTTTGGTCAGAATGCGCCTTATGGTTGAGAAAATCTGGTCTGGCTGAAGAATCTTTCTAATCAGGAAATTTTTTGACCTCTGCCGCAAATCAGTTTAGAAAAATGGCGTTCATCGCTATTTCCCCCTCTAAAATAAATAGCCACGCCATTTCTTGCAACTGCTGGTGGGGCTCCAAATCTCATGGTCACCTCCGGCTGCAGTTTAAAATCTGCCTTAAGAAATAGCCTGGGTTTAGATAACCATTTCAATTTATCGATCTGCCGCAAAGAACACTCTTTCGGGCAACTCAGGCTTTGACACTGCTTTTCGATGGCAGATTGCCTCAGCTTATTTTATGATCCTTTCTCAAAAAGGGCTTATTTCGCTGAATACTACCGATGGCCTGCTTCATGTAGTATATAGATTTTAACTATTACCGTAATTGTTTCATATTGAAACCGCGCTATGACTATCATCGTTCTTGGCTTTCTGATCATCCTCAACGGCGTCTTCGTCATGTCAGAAATGGCGATTGTGTCGGCGCGCAAAGCGCGCTTACAACAGTGGAGCGAGGGCGGCCGTATGGGTGCCGGCCGGGCGCTCGCACTCGCCAATAAGCCCGCGAATTTTCTTTCGGCCGTCCAGTTCGGCATCACGGTTATCTCGATTCTTAGCGGCGCACTAGGCGAAGCCACTTTGTCCGAGCAGGCTGCCGAGAGTCTGTCCCGGTTTGCATGGCTGCGGCCCTATGCCGAGCGAATGGCGTTCTGGATCCCGGTGACGGGAATAGCCGCTTTCTCGCTGATTCTCGGTGAGCTCGTGCCCAAACGCTTAGCTCTTTTAAATCCGGAAGGCATTGCCAGTGCCATGGCGCGCCCGATGGAGATTATCTCAGCAATCGCCTTCCCGCTGGTGCGGCTAATGAATTTCTTCACCGATCTGGTGCTTTGGATGCTCGGCGTACGGGCATCGGTGCATCCACCCATCACCGAGGAAGAGATCAACGTGCTCATGGCGCAGGGAGCAGAAGCGGGTGTGTTCGAGAAGCACGAGCAGGCGCTGGTATCCCGCATTTTCCGGCTGGACGATCAATCGATCCGGAGCGTGATGACGCCTCGGGGTGACATTGTGTACATCGACCTGAATGATTCCTTCGAGACCAATCGTCAGAAGCTGTTGCACAGCGGCCACTCGCGGTTTCTCATCTGCAAAGGTGGGCTCGGCGAGGTGGTGGGTGTACTTCGAGCGAAGTCCGTACTGGACGCCTTCCTTGAAGGCAAGCCCTTCGACTTCGCAAGCGATGCTGTCAAGCCCCTTTACGTGCCGGAAACCCTGACCATGATCGAATTGCTCGGAGCATTCAAGAAGCACCGCCAGCATCTTGGCTTGGTGATCGATGAATACGGGGAGCTTCAGGGACTGGTGACGTTGAATGATGTCATGGAGATATTGGTTGGAGATGTCGCGACCGTCGAAGACGAGTCGCAACCCGAAATCGTGCAAAGAAAAGACGGATCGTGGCTGGTTGACGGCGACATCCCGATCGAGCGTTTTAGGGAAGCTATGAAAATCGATTACAAGCTACCTGGCGAGGGTGTTCAGGCCTATCGGACGCTAGGCGGTTTTGCAATGATGTGCCTTGGGCGCGTACCACAGATCGAAGATCAATTCGTCAGTCACGACCTCCGGTTCGAGGTCGTTGATATGGACCAAAATCGTGTGGACAAACTCATCATCTCCAGGATCGAGGCGGAGCCGCGCCCATCATGGCATGAAGAGGCACTCGGCAAGCGAGACGAAGGCGATGATTAAGAGCCACCCGTCACATTCGAAACCGACACCCGCATTCAGCTGACACTGGAAAAACTCCATATGAAATGTTAAAAAGTAAACTCGGCCTTTAAAAAAGCATGTCAGCCGAGTTTCAGGGTTCCACAGTGGATAATCGATCTGTGCCCCGTTAACTAAACCCCACTCCCGGACATGACGCGACTTCAATTGATAGACTCCGATAAGCATTACCTGATGGCGAGTTCGGGATTTCAGTAGACCCCAACTCCAGATGAGTGATAATTCTTAGATATTTCCAGACTGCCGGAGAAAAACGCAGTGCTTAGCGAAAACCGTATCGACCGATATGCCGGCATCGCCTTGGTCACCGTTTTGATGATGGGCTGTTTCGTCGTGCTGCGCCCTTTTCTCTCAGCCATCCTGTGGGCTGTGATCCTATCCTTTTCTACCTGGCCCGTTTACTACCAGATCGAACGGGCTGTCAAAGAAAGAAAGGGGCTGGCTGCCGGATTGATGGTTTTGCTGGTCGCAGCCGTGCTGATCCTACCGTTGGTGTTCCTCGGAACCAGTATAGCGGGTGACCTTACCGCATTGCTTGAGATGGTGCGCCAACTCCTCAGTGAAGGATTGCCTACCCCGCCCGCGTGGGTTGCGAAGCTGCCTGTCATAGGCTCACGCATGCACGACCACTGGCAGTCGATAGCGGGTAGCGGCGCCAAATTAACCGAGGAGTTAATACAATATCTCATTCCCTTGCGAGATTGGGCATTACGAAGTGCGGCGAATATGGGAGAAGGCATTTTATACCTCAGCCTCAGCGTGTTCATTGCGTTTTTTTTCTATCGAGACGGCACAGTCCTATCCGACCGACTGGAAGCGTTATTCGCTCGGGTCGGTGGAAAACAGGCGCCAGGATTGTTCCTTATCGCGGGAGACACCATCAAAAGCGTTGTCTATGGCATTATAGGCACCGCGCTAGCTCAGGGATTCTTGGCAGGTACTGGGTTTTTGATCGCTGGCGTACCCGGCGTCCTGCTGCTCAGTGTTCTGACCTGCATCCTTTCGTTGATTCCCATCGGGCCACCGCTCATCTGGGCGCCTGCCGCGATTTGGTTGTTTCAGAAAGGCGAGACGGGCTGGGCCGTCTTTCTCGCTTTCTGGGGCTTATTGGTAGTAAGCGCCGTCGATAATGTCCTTAAACCCTACTTCATCAGTAAGGGGAGTCACCTGCCATTCATCCTGGTGTTTCTGGGCATATTGGGTGGCGTGATGTCATTTGGCATCCTCGGCATTTTTCTGGGCCCAACATTGCTGGCTATCGCGTACGCATTATTTCAGGAATGGAGTTTCCGGGAACAAGAATTAAAGGTTGAGATTCCCAAAGCACGTTGCTATGAGAATCGAGCCGATCGAAACTTGCCGCCTAAATAATCTTTTACTCCCTTTTGTGGGGAAATCAGTGGCTGTCTCGATGCCGCTGCGCAGTAACGATCTAGCTACTTGGCAGCTTAATCGTCGCGACGTCTAGCGTAGCATCGTGTTCTTAATTTAGCCGCCTGTAATTAGAAAGACATCTCCATGCATTCATTGATATGATTATTCGGCTTTCTGCAGTGGATGTGCTGGGCCGCGCTGAAAGCGGCATTGAGGGCTGTCAAACACTCACGCCTTGGACACGTTAATCGTGGACTGGCATGCTGTTTCTACCATATTCATCTACTAGCTCCCTTATTGAGTCCGCAAACCGTTGCCGGCTATCGCGACGCTTTCACTCTATGCTTGACGTTCACCCACCAACATCTCGGCACATGGCCGGCGGCAATGAATCTATCCGACATCACGCCGGCATTGATTCTGGCCTTTCTGGATCATTTGGAGCGGGAGCGACACAACAGCGTACGTAGCCGGAACATCCGATTAGCCGCATTACGCGCGTTTCTGAAGTTCGCATCACACCACGATCTGTCAGCCCTGCAAACCATTGAACAGGCCTTGGCCGTACCGATGAAACGCTTCGAGCTACCTTTACCCGAATTCCTCTCGCGGGAAGAAATGCTCGCCATCATCGGCGAACCCGGCATGACCGGCCATTGTGCTGCCGGAACAGCCCAGATCATCATCAATAACTTCGATGTCGCTGCGTGGCCAACCTAATAAAACGGCTTTATCTGCCAGACCGTATTGCAGCCTTGTCGATTCTTGATGCCGTTGGACTTGTTGCAGTGTCGATTGCCGAATGTAGATGATGGCTTTTCGATTAAGGTGTTGCGTTTTGATCTTTCCGCTGTGATCCAGTGGATTAATCGTGCGATTGGGCAAGACTGCATTCATGACAGCCCCCTTTCGATTGATCAACTTGCTAATCTATAAGGCTGGGCTTAAGTTGATAGGATTGGATTCAAACGCATGTAGTGATATCCGGATCTGTTAATCACCACATATTAGGATGATAGGCCGTTAGCGAGGCAGGCTAACGTCACAGATTTGTTGCAAAGTTTCCTAAAAAGCGGGATGATAAACAGAAATCATTTAATTATTTGTTAGTGTATTCAGTCAAAAATTCCGGCGAGTGACCCTGATTGCTGTTGTCTTCATGGCCTCACAAGAAGAAACGTTTAGCCGCGCGGTTGCGAAAGGCTGATCGGTCATTTAAATCCGAATCTTTCCGGCCATTTAGGGAACCTATATTAAAAACTGCCACCTTCTCTATAGTGGTCAGTAGGTTTGCATGTGTCGAGAAAAAAATGAAAACTTAAAACAGTTGCTCGCTACAATCTCTTGCCTGGAATACCCAGTAATTAGCAGCATTTCGAGATTGCCATCCTTTCCAGCCCTTGGGCCATCTCAAAAGCTTCCTCGGAAAGTTTTCGTTTCATTAACCAAGGACCGAATACTGGCGGAAGCCAATATTTCGGTGTCAAATCGAAATCGAAGATCAACCGAGTGCTAGCACCATTTGAAAGTAGATGCCAGCGGCCGTTTCCCTGTCGAAAATCCCCCCGGTTCGGTACAATGGTCATAGCAATATCACCATCTGGCAGAAGCCGGACATCCTGAATCCAGTCGAAGCGTAAACAGACGGCTAGAATACAAAAGTCCGAGCTGACGACCATTCGAATCCCTCCATGATCAAGGTGTCCCACGGGTTCTACCCGTTTGATATCTGGATTGACCAGCGGAAAATTCTCATAATCCATGAGAAGAGCGCGGATTTTCGAAACAGGCGCATGGATAACGGCTTCCGAGTGCATCATATACCGTCCCTGCCGCTGTATGATCGAGCTGTTCATCACCTCGGCGCTCTGGGTTGCCAAAGGAAGACCGATTGTGGCAATCAACAACCATGCCGATCTCCGAACCGGACAAATTTTGCGCATCATTGAAAAAAATTGAGAACCGCATTTCTGTAAACTGGTCGACATAACATATTGCTAACGGGAAAGCTTTATGTGGATTTTATCTTCATTGTTAGCTGGTCTTAAACCATCGATCAAAACACATGTCAAATATATTAATCATGTGAAGACGATTGCCGAACAAAAGCAGCAGCGGGATGATAACGCCTGTCCAAGATGCGGCCTACCGATGGTGCTAAGAACTGCCCGGAGCGGCACTCATCAAGGCAACCAATTTTGGGGTTGTAGTGGTTTTCCTAAATGTCGAACTGTTCGTTCTGCATGATACTGAGGGCAAAAAATCAAAAACTTCCTTTAGAATCAAATGATTAAAATTTACAAAAAAGTTATTTTTAACGAAACGGTCAAGCAAGATCACAGATTGGAATCGCCCGAACAGGTGGCTTGCGTTAAGACGAGAGCCTTTCGAGTGCCCGATCTGATTGCAATTCCGGTCATGGTCATCGCTGCTGTGTTCGGTGCTTTGGTCTTTTCCGCATTTTTTGCTTTGCTCTTGATTCCGGTTGCAATATTGGCTGTAAGGACATGGTGGATATTCAGAAAGCTGCGGCAACATCCCATCGACCAAAGTCTGGATGTGGAATATACCGTTATCAGTCACACATCGAAAAAAGACGACCTAGGAGTCTGTCGGACTTTCGAAGCCGCAGTTGGTAAAATATAGGCTATCGATTCTACTCTAAGGCTAGGCTGAGATGAGCCGATTCATCATTGTTGACAGGGCGACCGATTATCTTTTACCGCCGTCGGTGGACGAGTGGTTACCCGAGAATCACTTGGCGCGGTTCATTGTGGAAGTGATCGA
>NZ_JAXUHN010000014.1:0-6518 GCF_035916875.1 Methylomicrobium sp. Wu6 | reverse complement strand
ACTCTACGCGCTCCTGTTGGCTCAACTTAACCACCTTAGCAATACGCCCCATCGATAACTCCTCTGCAATTTTCAGAGGATTATATATCTATCGTATTTTTATACAATTAGACACTAGCAAGGCAGGCCCCGGGTTTTTGGAGCGTATTCTGCTGAATTTAAAAATCGTGCGGCGGTTAAGCAGATATGGGGTGTGCTTGACTCAGGGATTTGAGTCCGTGCTAAATGCACTCTGAAAACTGCCCGTGTTTCGAAATAAGTTGTTTGAGATTGCACGCTAATCGTAACTGAATTTCGGAAAACTATATTCCGCCAAATCCTAAACCGGCGTGGAGCTGATAATTTGTGCGAACGTCCGATTTTTCGTTAACGACACGATGGCTGATTCCCGCGCCGGTCGAGCAGGTCTGGTGTTGTCTGATTGCGACCGAGCGGTGGCCGTCCTGGTGGCGGTATGTCGCGAGGGTCGAAGAAACGGCGGCGGGCAACGCAACATCAGGCGTTGACAATGTCAGGCGCTATCTCTGGCGTACCTGTTTGCCCTATGATCTGGCGATCGATTTGCGTGTTACGAAGATGCGGACTTATCATTATCTTGCGGTCCAGGTGACGGGTGACCTAATTGGCAGCGGTAATTGTTCGATGACCTATCGGGAAAACGAGGCAGCGACCGAGCTGATTTTTGTCTGGAATGTCTCGCTCGTCAAAGCGTGGATGAAGCTGGTAGCCGGAGTCGCGCGGCCGCTGTTTGTTTGGAATCATAGTCGTGTGATGAAAAGCGGAGAGCAGGGCTTGATTCGCCATTTGGCTGGGCATTGAGCGTCATGCCGGCGGATCGCTGTTCTCCGTGGCGTTTTGGCGATATGTAAACGAATCTTTACTAAAGGTACCAGATTTTAGTTGCCAAAAACTTAAAAGTCTTTATAATACGTAGAATCAATCGCGGGGTGGAGCAGCTTGGTAGCTCGTCGGGCTCATAACCCGAAGGTCGTAGGTTCAAATCCTGCCCCCGCTACCAAATAACTGATTGAAAAATAAGGATTTTTTTTCAAACGCCATCGGTTATGACGCTGAAAAACGGTCCACAGGGCACCAAATAGGGCACATGTGGGTTTTTCAGAGGGCATATCACTTGCCCGAAGGTCATAGGAGGCGTTATGAATCCTTCATCAACTCAAAGCCGTACCCCCTCTTCGCCGTTCGGCGATTTATCCAAATCTCACAAAAAAGAACCTTGCCGGTATTGCGGCTTTTCTGTTCAGGTTTCTAGTTCGGATTGTTGCCCGTCATGCGGTCGGCGTCCCTCCGATGTCGTGAGTTTTTACATCGTTTACGAGCCAAGCCATTTGTTGGCATCTCCTTCGTTTCAATCCTTTGAGCAAGTCAAACAGTTTGCTGACATTTTCGGCATTCATGCGGATGACGGTTATGTCGTCCAGGAAACCATTCGACTTTATAATTACGCCAGATTAGACGCGGAGCCAAGGCTTGAGCAAATCGCTTCACTGGAAGCGAATACCAAGCTATTGGCCTGGCTGAAAGAGAAACAGCCTTACTGCGAAGGGCCGGAGGAATTAACCGCATTGGCGCGCTATGCCGGTTTGACCGTTTACGCCTTGCCGCAATTCCGCGATGCTGCGGCAAAGGGGGCGTAATGGCGACGATCCGCAAAATCCAACGCAAAACCGGCACCGTCTATAAGGCGATCATCACCAAGCGCGGCGAGGCGCTCAAGTCGCAAACCTTCACCCTCAAGCGCGATGCAATCGCCTGGGCCAAGCGCATCGAAGCCGATCAGGAAATGATGGAGGCGTTAGGCACCCGGGGTGCGGCTATGCGCTTTCAAGAACTGGTCGACGAATATGTTCTGCAATGGAACGGAAAATCGGACACTCAAATTCCGATAGCGCGTTATTGGGTTGAAATGTTTGGCAATGAAAAGCTGGCCGACATTACCGCCGATCTGATCCGGCAACAGCTCAAGCTCGTTGAATCGGGGCGCTGCATGCGCGGCAACGGGCGCGGCGACACCAAAGGCAAAACAGCCACCATTTCGCGCACGCGTTCACCCAAAACCGTCAATCTTTATCGAACCGTGTTGTCGGCGGTGTTCAAGTACGCTATCGGTGAAGGCTACACGACCGTTAACCCCGTGCTCAGAGTGCCCCCGCGTAAAGTTCAAAACATGCGGGTGCGCTGGCTCGATGACGCGGAGCGTGAACGCCTGCTCGATGCCTGCAAAAAATCGGACTGGGACAAGTTGCATCTTGCCGTTTTGATGGCAATGACTACCGGCATGAGGTTTTCGGAGCTGATCTGGTTGCGCTGGTCTGACATCGATTTTAACAAAAACCTGGCTTACCTGGCCGACACCAAAAACGGCGAGAGCCGATTCAATCCCATCCCTTCCTTCGTCATGGACGAGCTGCGGCCCTTCCGGCAAATCGGCAATGGCTTGCTATTCGCCAGCAAGATCAAGCCGGAAGTTCCGTTCGATTTCAAAAAGCATTGGAAGAGGGCGATGACTGAGGCCGGCATCAATAACTTTCGTTGGCACGACCTACGCCACACCGCGGCAAGCCTGCTGGTGATGAATGGCGCGACTCTGTACGAAACCGGGCAAGTCCTGGGGCATAAATCGATTCAGACTACGCAACGCTATGCCCATATTTCCACTGAACATAAATCTCAACTGGTCGAAAGAGTGATGACCAAGGCGGTGAAGTCATGAGTATAAGACATCAAATGTACAAACATCAAAACACCATCGCAGAACTAAGCCGGATGATTTCCGAAAAGGCTTGGGCCGATGAAACCATGAAGGACCAATTTGTTATAGCTGCGCTGGCCGATGGCATCCACTCTGCGGCTGAGGCTTTGGACGAATTGTTTCTTTATTTGAAGGAAGAAAAAAGCGATGAAGACGGTACCCCCGACTAAACTGCGTTAAATCGGTTTACCAAGCCTAGGTTAGCTCCCGAAAAGCGGATTTCTCACCCGCCTGGCTTGGTTCCTTTCTGTGAGAGCGGGCACTTGAGAGGTGTTTTATGGCGCGTAGTAAAGAACGTAAGCCCAAAGGTGAAGTCAGGTGGGATTCTGCTGGCAATGCTGGTTGGTGGCGCGATAAGCCCTATGCTGTTATTAACAAGGATTATGCGGAGTATGTTTTAACTGGACATTTGCCATCTAAAAAAAATAACCATGGTCGGTTAGAAAAAAGCGTACGTAACGTACCTAAATTATTAGATAAATTTGATGATCCTGACTTCGTGGCCGCCATTGTTGATGTTGAAGATCGCTATTTAAGCATGAAGTATCGAAGAGATAAGTTATCGCCTACGACTGGTGATATGAGAGAGACATTGCTTGACCTTCAAGAGAAAGAAAACAAAGTCGGACAGCTTGCTGAAATTTCAAGATGCCACGAGATTTGGAGTATATTTGAAAATGCTTATTATGCCGAAACCAAAAAAATGGTGGGTTCTGCTTTTCTCGACAGAATACATGACTTAAACCGCTATCATTGGGAACTGGAAAGCACGCCAGCCGATCATCCAGCAAGACAAATTGTGCAAGAAAGGTGGGACAGGGACCATAAAAGCAATTTTGAAATGATGAATAATGATTTGATCCCTACCTTTATCGAGATTAGCCTAAAACACCTGGAAAATGCCCATTTCGAGGAGCTCGCTAACTCTGCTTCGAATGATCGCTGGCTAGCCTGGAATTTGGGCATTGTACTTAAGCGTTTTGGGATCAAACCCTCACAAACAAAAGATGGGCCATTATGTAATTGCTTGCGTATCGTGTTTGCAGCAGTGGGTAGATCTAAGGAGTCTGTCCATCACGACATCACAAAAGAGATACTCAGAGAGCTAAAAAGAATGTAGTAAAAAATTTATTTGTAATCGGCCACCTTTTGGGGAATCTTTTCAAATTTCCCCTAGCTATGATGACGCCAGCGTTTTGAAACGCTTCCAAAATGTTTCTAAATCAGGTGAAATCATGCAGACCCAAAAAAAACCAATCACCCAGCCGGAGGCATTGCTAACCGGCATTCATCCTCAAGAAGTCTCTCTTGAAGACTTTCAGTCTCTGGACAATTTCCAAAAAAAGCACGCGGATAAATTCACCAAGGCGCAATTGAATTGGCTTTTGCGGTTTCGAGATCGCAACGGTCTGGCCGAGAGCGGCGCCGTTATTATGGTGGCAAGGAAATTTTATCTGCACGAGTCGCGTTTTGCGGCTTGGTTCAATTCTCAAAAAGCCTGATTTATCTATCCAGACTCAACAGCGTGGCCGCGCGGATTGCGGTCGAGTCGGGGACCGATGGCAAACTCTAATCAGGTAATTTGAAAATGAACCAAAATATTGAATTTTTGCAAATCGACGAAGCGTTATTGCTGCAGCGTATAGAACAAGGTGGTCAAACTGGCGCTTTTTTAGCCGGCGCCTTTATCAGCACATACCGAATGAAGCCCTTAAAGCAGAGCCTGGGAATTATCGCCAATCTTGATGGCGATGGCATTCTTCTGCTTCATCAAATAATTCACATGCGGCACGTTCCTAACTGGTCTGATGGTCAGTTGTACGAACTTGAAAAACAAATTTTGAAGATTCAAAGGGGGGTGGCATGAAGAAACGCCCCCCATATTCGCGACATTTAAATACTTCTCTTCATGGTTTGCTATTGATTGTCTGCACCGGCAGCGATGCTTGGCAGTGGGCACAGTTAACCACCTGGTTTCCAGGTGCCAAGGTCGTCATGCCGCCCGGCGCTGATCCATCTGCCTACGATTGGCGGATCGCTGGCGAACACGATGTGATGATTGCCGGATGCGGCAAGCTGGAAAAATTCGACCGGATTGTATCGCTCGGCGGTGAGCTGTTGGCAACCGGCGCTAAACTCGTTTTGTACGCACCGGAACGCGGATTGATGACGCGAATTGATGCGGTGACCGTGGATGACTGACTATGAGGTGAAAAAGCCCGGTCATGTCGTCGTCAAGTTGCCACGGTCGAAAAATAAAGTAATTGATGAGTCAATTCAAATTCAGCCCGATTTTTATTCACGGTACATTTACCTTATCCATCGTGACCGTATTTTCGATGTCGAGACCCGCAACGAATTGACGCAACAAGGTTTTAACGGAGCGCACGCGCATTGGATGACCAAAAGCAAACCCTCAACCGTTTTCTTGAGTTCGGAAAAGGCGGTAAAGGTTGATGGGCTTATATATTTACCTGGCGTTCACGAAAACCCGATCATTCGCGGCGGGGCGAAACTTTGGAATCTTTGGCGCGATCCAGGGGTAGAGCTACCAGAATCGGCCACAGAAGCCGATGTAACGCCTTGGCTGGAGCATCTTAATTATTTGTATCCAGATACCGGAGAGCAGGAGCATATTTTAAACTGGATGGCTTATGTGTTGCAGAAACCACACGTGAAAGTTAATCATGCGTTGGTGATTGCGGGAACGTCGAGAGTTGGCAAAGACATGTTGCTCAATCCTTTGCGGTTCGGATTAGGTGAGGAAAACATCTGCGAGCCCCCGGCAGGCGAGTTACGGGAGACTTACACCGATTATCTTAATCATGCCAAGCTTGTTATATTCCAGGAAATTCAACTGTTTGAAGGGTTAAACCTTGAAAACAAATTAAAGCCGATGCTGGCAGCACCCCCGGATATGTTAAGGGTCCGAATGTTCGGTCGCGGATTCTACGAGACGCCCAACATTGTGCAAGCAATCTTTATGAGCAATTACCGGGACGCGCTTCATATCTCGGCGGGAGACGGGCGTTATTTCGCCATATGGACGGACGCTCAACCGTTGAGCGCTAGTTATTACACGGAGCTGGCGTGCTGGCTGGATGGCGGCGGAAACGGCAAGGTTGTGCGCTGGCTACTCTGTAGGGATGTCAGCGGATTCGAGCCGAAAAAGCCGGCACCAAATACGGCTTTCAAGTCTGAGTTGATGGCCACGAGTAAGTCTCCTTTGCGTCATCAGCTTGAAGATATGATCGAAGCAATGGATTATCCGTTTAATGTGGACTGTGTGCGGGCGCAACATGTCGCCAAAGTCATGCGAGATAAATATTCGGCAAAATCGATTGCTATGGTTTTGTCTGAAATGGGATGCGGATATAAGGAGTGCAAGCGATCCACCGGAAAACGGGAAAAGCTCCACTTGTATGCTGTTCGCAATAATGACAGTTGGGCGGAACAGTCGGTGATTAAATGGATTGACGAATATGACAGGCGTGTCGAGCGATCAGATAGCGGCCTTTATTCTGGGGACGGAGCGTCGGATTAGGGGACGCGTGGAAGCCTTGCCATTCAAAGCCTTGACGGTCATTCGTCCCCACGTCCCCACATTATTTAAGTAAGTAATAAATATATATAAGTGCTTAGCAGAAAGTAAATTGGTATTGAGAGCCAAAACCAGCGCCGATTTCATCGATAGCCTCCTCAAGTTCGGTAGGTGTAAACGATTGGAATGGCAGCCACTCGTATTTCA
>NZ_JAXUHN010000013.1:0-9577 GCF_035916875.1 Methylomicrobium sp. Wu6 | reverse complement strand
ATTGGCAATATCCCTCCGGCAGAAGCGGAAACAAGGTATTATCAACAACTTTCCGAGTCGGCTCTCGCAGCATGACTCACAACTAACAGTCTCCGGGAAAACCGGGACGGTTCAGACTGGATGACGGCATCCAAAATCAAACACTGCGAATTAACTTTCTGGCAACGGCGTTACTGGCAACATTGAATTATCACTGAATCGAATTACTCTGGCCATATGGATTACATCGCCATTAATCCGGTTAAACGTGGCTTGGCGACGTGGGGGCGGGATTGGCGGTATTCGGCTTTTTACCGGGATGTCGGCGCGGCATTTATCCTTTAGACTGGACTGGCGCCTTCGACACGCTTGATTTACCGTTTGGCAGCAAACCAACAAGTAACAATTAGACAAAACATAAGGAGAATCAAATGCCAGACGTCAACAATCTTGTCGGGGTAGTTGTAAACATGAAAAACATGGTCTCTTATCAGACGGGATCAGTTGTGAGTCGCACCGTAATAGATAAGAGTGGTGGAACAGTGACTGTGTTTGCCTTTGACCTTGGACAGGGATTGAGTGAACATACTGCGCCTTTTGATGCACTCGTCCAGATTATTGACGGAGTTGCGGATATAACACTATCTGGAGAAATATTTACCGTTAGAGAAGGTGAGATGATCATAATGCCTGCAAATACACCGCATGCTTTAAAAGCAAATACTCAGTTTAAGATGGTTCTCATTATGATCGGAAAATAAGAAAAAAGGTCACAATCCCTATTGCCGGACGGTGTGTGCCCTATCAGCGGGGTTTATCGAAGTTTCAATGATAGAGCGACATTAAGCAAGTAGCCCGGATGCAGCACAGCGGAATCCGGGGATACGCGAACTCCGATAATCCCTGATTTCACTACGTTTCATCCTGACTACACGTTGCGCATGTCGGCGATTCGGTTTTGGCTGTTATCCTGATGAAGCAAAACCGGGGCAGGCCATTCCTTATTCCACGGCAGGCGCGGAGTTAAAGAACGATGATTTGATGCTGATCAATCACTTCGCCTATCACACAGGCTTCTAAGACGCCGCTTTGATGAAGGGCTTGCAGGCAGTCGTCCGTTTGCCCGGACGGCACCGAAAACAAAAGCCCGCCGCTGGTTTGAGGATCGAACAGCGCGGGAAAGTTTACAGGGTTCACGTCGCTGCTTAACACCGAACGTAAAGACTGATAATTTCTTTCGGAGAGCGAGGCGGAATAGTCTCTTGCAAATAAGCCTTGAACGCCGTCGAACAATGGAATCTCCCGATAGACGATTTTGACGCCTACCGCATTGCCGCTGTTTCTTCCCATCATTTCAAAGGCATGACCCAACAGGCCGAAACCGGTGATGTCGGTGCAACCGGAAATATTGAAACGGCGGATCGCTTCCAATGCAATTTTATTCGATTGCAGCATGCTAAAAAGTGCTGCATCGACCAATTTTCCGCTCGACTGGGCCAGCATGTTGGCCGCAAAGATCACGCCGGTGCCGATCGGTTTGGTTAGAATCAAGCGGCTGCCGGCTTGGGTCAGTTGTTTTCTGAGTATTTGCTTCGGTTCGACTTCGCCCTGGACGGCCATTGCAATCGCAAGTTCCGCGCCTTCGCTGGTGTGGCCGCCGACCAGTGAAGCGCCGCTTTGGGTCAAAATATCCAGCACGCCCGACATAATCTGAAAAATATCTTCCCGCTGAATCCTCTCGGTTGCGGGACCGAGCGTCAGTCCGACTTGTGCGGTCTTCGCAACGCCGCCCATCGCATAGATATCGCTGAGTGCATGTTGGGCGGCAATTTGACCGAATATATAGGGATCGGAAATGAAAGCGCGGAATTGGTCGAGGCTTTGCAGGCAAAGCCTATGCTCGGAAAATCGTGTCAACGCGCAATCTTCGCCATCCATTGCGCCGAGCAACACCGAGTCTTCTTGCGGAATCGTCAGTTTATGTAGACTCGGCATCAGCGTGGAGGCGGCCAATTTGCTGCCGCAGCCTCCGCAGGTGTTTTCGTGCCAGTCTTCCGGAACCAAGGTGAATTTTGGCCGGGGCATGACCGGCTTGAAATGCGAAGGCTTTACCGGGAATGTCTGGGCCTGAAAACGCTGCATGAAGCGCCGGTCGATACTGTCTTTGACTCGCCATAACAGCGTAGGCCACATCCAGCGCAGGATCGATGCGCTGTCCTGATGCACCAGCGCTTTACGGTCGCCGATCGTAATCAAGGACAGCACATCTTTTTTCGGGCGAAAGGTTCTGAACGCGGACTTTCGGGTGAAAAAAGTACGGATATTATGCTCAAGAATCCGGCCTTGCCGAACCGCATACACGCCGGCTTTTTTCAGGGGCGAAGGGGTGAAATGAATACAGTCGCCGGCGGCAAAAAGGGCATCCTCATTTTCGACGAGCAGTTTTTCGGTGACATTTAAAAAGCCGTCTTGATTGACCGGCAGCCCCGAGCTTTTAAACCATGGCGGCGCGGCGGCCTGGGTTGCAATCAGAACCCGATAAAAGTCCTGCGTGTGGAGACGGCCTTGATCGTCTTTCAGCAGCAAGCCATTATTCTGTAATTGCAGCACTTCGGTATTCGGAAAGACCTTGACGCCTGCGGCGTCGAGCGTTTTTGACAGTTGGCTTTGGGCGCGGCGGTCTTTGGCCGAAACCAGAAACTCATGCCGGTGAATCAGGCTGACTTCAGCGTTCCAGTCATTATGATCGATCAGCATTTTCAGGATGATCGCGATTTCAACTCCCGCCGCGCCCGCGCCAACCAGCGCCAGCGGTAAAGGCTCTCGGCCTTGATAAGCCTTCAGGTCTGCAATCAGCCGGTCCCAATGAGCGAGGAATTGTGAAATCGGCTTGAGGGGGATCAGTTTAGCGGCGGAGGCCGGCGCCAAACTCGCGATGCTTTTAGGTGCGATGCCGACATTGATCGACGCGCAGTCGTAGCGGATATCGGCGCGATTCTCCAACTGGATCTTTTTTCGCACGGGGTCTATTCCGATGATCTTGGCCTCGATGAAACGCTGGCCGAGTTTTTCGCAGATCCGTCTGAGATCGAAATGACAGTCTTCATGGGCATAATAGCCCGCCAGATAGCCGGGCAGCATGCCGGAATAGGGCGAATGGGGCTGATCGGATATCAGGGTGATTCTGAGGCCGCCGATCGGATGCATCGCCAGCATTTTGAGCACCTGGATATTGGCGTGCCCGCCACCGAGCAGGACCAGATCCGAAACAATCGGCGTGGCACGATTAATCATGGTGTTGAGACTGTAAAAAACCCAAGCAGTCCTCCCAGGCGCCTTCAAACAAGGTCTTGCGTGATTTTAACGACAGCGAATAGAGATATTGCTTGTCGTAATAGGTCGTCAGCAACCGTTCGATCCAATCGAGATGGGCGTCCGTGCTGTCTTCAGCCAAGGCGTCTAAAGCAAACGCCCGAATCAAAAGTATCTTGATTTTATCGTACTCCAGGCCGCCGAGCTTGTTTTTGATCCTTTCGATATTGTAAAGAAAGTTTTGTTCCAGCATCTCCAGGCGCATGCCGGCGGCCAAAGGCGTTTGAATGTATTCCTGATGGATGGCGAATGCGCGTTGCCGGGTCGGGGCTTCGATTCTGACCATCGGCGCGGTCGTCATGCGCGCATAAAAATTGTCGGGCACATGACAGCGGCCGATGTTGGGGCTTTCATCTTCCAGCACATAGTTTGGCGCAAGCCGATATAGCGCCTGAGCCAGCTCGTTTTCGAAGGTAGCCTGTTGCGGCTGGCTGGCGCCGAAGTGCGATCCGAACGCGCTGCCGCGATGATGGGCAAGGGCTTCGAGATCGACAATGCGGGGAAGCCGATGCAACAAACGGGTTTTGCCGGCACCGGTCATGCCGGAAATAATCACAAACGGAGTCGGCTTTTCCAGCGCCGTTAACGCTTCGTGCCGTAAACCTTTATAACCGCCCTCGACGCGAAGTACTTCATAGCCCTGTTGATAAACCCAATCCTGCGCGATGCGCGACCTGAGTCCCCCTCGCCAGCAAAAAAGCAAAGCCGGTGCTTCTGGATGGCTGTTGATCGAATCGCACCATCGACGAATCAGCGCGTCTTTATAGTCGCCGCTAACCAGTTCGTGTCCGAGTGCTTTGGCCGCTTCCGAGCCTTCGGTCTTGTAGGTCAGACCGACATCATGCCGATGGGAATCTGAAAGGATCGGAATATTGACGGTATTCGCAAAATGCGCTTTTGCATATTCGCCTTCCGACCTGACATCGATGACGGACATCTTATGACATGCGCTCAAGAGCCTGAAAGCTTCGGCGGCGGGGAGGGTGGGGTGGTTGTTCATCGATTGTATTTAACAGGCAATTATCGGGACAGGCTTGACATGGAGCGTCGAATGGAACGTTTCGCCAAACTGATGACTCAATCCAGGCGGATTATTCTTGTCTTTCGAAAAGCCGTTTGTCCCAAATAATCCTTTCGGGAAGGGAGATGATTAGTTTTTTCGCATCCGGATGATTCGGATTGACCAAGGCGTTTGCATCCAATCGGGCGATCACCGAGGGAACGACCAATATCGCCGTCCTGGATTCTTGTAACCATCGATCGCCAAAAGCCCTGGCGGTTACGCTGTTTTCGATATCCCAGCTATGGGGAAGCGAGTCGGGATCGTGCATTTCTAGCGATACGTCGTCTGGCGCTTCTGCGACAATGTAGCTATGCGTCTTTGGAATGCGGCCGATGTTCGCATGGGCCAGAATCTCAAGCATTGCGCAGGAATAACTCAATGAGCCGTAAATGACCGGCCGGCCGGGACTGTTCCATCTGCCGCCGACCATGGCCGCGCCCGTGCCGTCCCAAATCGGATGCCGGTTGTCGCCAATCCGGAAAATCCGCATCAAGCCGCGATGCCATAAAACAGCTTCCAAAGCAGTTCTTCGACGCGGCGCGCCCCGAGTTCGGTCATCGAAACCTCGAGGGGCGTTTGGTTTTCCAGCATGGGATGGGCCGTATGCAGAAACGTTCTTGCGTCATCGTCGGAATCCCACACATATTGCGCGGTCGCATAAACCCTGGCCAAGCGTTCGGCACGGCCCGATTCTTCCGCGGTCAGCTTGTTGCGGCGGCGCTTGTATGTCGCCTCGGGCACTATCCGGTATAACAGCTGTTTTTTTTCTTCAAGGGACGAACAAATACGTTCGACGCTCGCCTTGAGCGCTTTCTTGGGAAGTCCTTCGGCTACCAACTGATCGAGTTCGGAGAATGAATGCGGAATGATTTCCAGCTCCATCACGGAAGCAATGTTTTCGGGGGTGACGAGCAGCATAGGGAAAACTCATAGGTATCATTTTTATGGTATTTATGTATCAAGTGATACTTTTTGTCAAGCAGGATATACATCAATGCCGTTATTTCACGGTAACGGCAATGAATAACCCGTTCGATCCCTTTAAGCCAAACTTTTCACCGCCACTTCATACACATCCTTCGAAATCGCCGCGGTCGAAATGATCCGTTCCAATTGCGCTTTCATCAAGCTCTGCCGTTTCATGTCATAACGCCGCCAGGAGGTCAGTGCGCCGACCATTCTTGAGGCGACTTGCGGATTCAAAGTGTTCAATTCGAGAATACGGTCGGCGAGAAATTGATAGCCCTGGCCGTTCGCGGCATGGAAATGTAAGGGATTCGATTGCGAGAAGGCGCCGATCAATGCTCTGACCCGGTTCGGGTTCTTGATGTCGAACGCCGGGTGTTCGAGCAAGTTGAGCACGTTGTTGTAGGCGCCCGGCATCGGGCTCATTGCCTGGGTTGTAAACCATTTGTCGATAACTAACGCTTCGTCCCGCCATTGTTCGTAAAAGCTGTCCAGGCATTGCTGTCCGGCCGGATGCGGATGGTTCACGATCACGGTCAGCGCGGCGAGTTGATCGGTCATGTTCTTGGCGCTGTTGAATTGCTGCAACGACCAATGTTGAATCCACTCCGCATCGAGCCTTGCGAGGTAAGCCAGGCAGGTGTTTTTGATGCGGCGGCGGCCGATCGCCCTGGCATCGAATTGGCCGGATTCGTCGCTGTGATATTGCAGATAGAGCGCTTCGAGTGGTTCGCGCAGTTGTTCCGCGAGCGCTTTCGCGACCGCTTCGCGCGCAAAATGAATCGCCTCGACATCGACCACGCGCATTTGCTCGGTCAGATAGAGTTCCGACGGCAGCGTCATCAGCAATGAAAAATAGGACAAGTCCTCCCACGGGTGCGCCAGCACCTTTTTATAGGCGTCGATCAGCAGCGGATTGACGGCCAGTTCCGAACCGTCCTGATAGTCGACGATCAGCCCCGAGATCACCTGCACGGCCAGTTGTTGGCCCGCATCCCAGCGGTTGAAGGTGTCGGGGTCGTGGCTGAGCAGGAACGCCAGCTCATCGAGCGGCCGGTTCATCGCCAGTTTGACCGGCGCGGAAAAACCGCGCAATACCGAAACAACCGGCTCTTCCTGTAAACCGTTAAAGACGAAGGTCTGTTCTTGCTTGGTCAATTGCAGCACGGCCTGTTCGGCCGCTTCGCCGTCTTGCAAGCGGGAAAGAGCCGGCGAGCCGTCTTTGTTCAGCAGGCCGGTCGTGACCGGAATCAGCAAGGGCTCCTTAACCGTTTGCCCCGGCGTCGGCGGGCAATATTGCGAGAAGGTCAAAGACAGCGTGTTTTGGCCGGCGTCGAAGTACTGCGAGACGTTCAATACCGGTGTACCGGCCTGCGTATACCAGCGCCGGAACTGGCTCAAATCGACGCCGTTCGCGGCTTCCATCGCGCTGACGAAATCGTCGCAGGTGACCGCCTGGCCGTCATGGCGTTCGAAATACAGATCGCTGCCTTTCCGGAAGCCTTCCGAGCCGAGCAGCGTATGCAGCATGCGCACGACTTCGGCGCCTTTTTCATAGACCGTCAGCGTGTAAAAATTGTTGATTTCGATATAGGCATCGGGCCGGATCGGATGCGCCAACGGGCCTGCGTCCTCGGCAAACTGGCGGGTGCGCAGCATGTTCACATCCTCGATCCGTTTGACCGCTTTGGAGGTGCGATCGCCGGTGAATTCCTGGTCGCGGAACACCGTGAAGCCTTCCTTCAGGCTGAGCTGAAACCAGTCGCGGCAGGTGATCCGGTTGCCGGTCCAGTTGTGGAAATATTCATGTCCTATCACGCCTTCGATATGTTCGTAGTCGGCATCGGTCGCGGTATCGGGACGCGCCAGCACGAACTTGGTATTGAACACGTTCAGGCCCTTGTTTTCCATCGCGCCCATGTTGAAATGGCTGACCGCGACGATCATATAGAGATCCAGATCGTATTCGCGGCCGTAGATCTGTTCGTCCCAGGCCATCGCGTTCTTCAGCGACTGCATCGCATGGCCGCATTTATCCAGGTCGTGCTTCTCGACGAAGATTTGCAGGGTAATGTCCCGGCCCGAGATTGTCGTGAACTGGTCTTCGGCGCATTCGAGTTGACCCGCGACCAGCGCGAACAGGTAGCAGGGCTTCTTGAACGGGTCCTTCCAGGTCACCCAATGTTGATTGTCCGGCAGCTCGCCGTGGCCGACCTTGTTACCGTTCGACAGCAATACCGGAAAGCGGTCCTTGTCGGCGGTGATCGTGGTCGTGAACACGGCCATCACATCGGGGCGGTCGAGGAAATAAGTGATTTTCCTAAAACCTTCGGCCTCGCATTGGGTGCACAGCATGCCGTTCGACAAATACAGGCCTTCGAGCGCGGTATTCGCCTTGGGATCGATCACGTTTTCGATCGTCAGCACGAAACTGCGCTGCTGCGGCACATCATGAATAATCAACGAATCCGGGGTTTGCAAGTAATCCTTGTCGCCCAGTTCGTTGTCCTCGTTCAGCACGATCCGGACCAATTTCAGATTCTCGCCGGCCAGGGTCAGGGACGTATCGCTCGAACGGCTGGCCGGATTCCGGCACATCGTGAGCCTGGAAACGACCCGTGTGTTTTCTTCGTCCAGCGTAAAGTTCAGATCGACGTTTTGAATCAGATAATCCGGTACGGTGTAGTCTTTCAGATAAACGGTTCTGGGATTTGCGTCACGCATGCTTGTATGGTCTTTAAAGGAATAAATGCTGTGAGTGTAACGGAATCGGCGGTAAACGCAACTATTTGCTGGATAAGGTGATGTTTATGCGTAATTGATTGATTTACGTGATGCCTTTACGTTTCCTCGAGCCGAGTTTTGGCAAACCAAAGCGGGGTTTGATATATTGGAACCAATTTCTTGTTGCAGGATTTTGAAGCGGACTTCGTATGTTAAAAACATCAATCGACATATAAAAGGCTGTCTAGGTTATCGACATGACCCGATGTCGGCAACGCTTTCCGATCGGACAATACCTCCACAAAACTGCGGGCTTCGGCGATCGTTTTTTCCATCGCCTGAATCAATTGCGCGATTTCGATGAATTCATGTTGCAGCGCGGCAATCCCCCGCGCATTCAGATTATGTTTAAGATACAGCACCTGACTCTTGAAGGCGGAAATTTGTTCGAAGAGGTGTCGTTTTGATCTTTTTAAACATTTGCGACGGAGCCGCTGCTTAGCCATGTAGCACGCAATTGAGTACTCCCGTATTGCGCCGCGCCGCATGATGAGCATCCCATTCTACGAGCTACATGGCTTTAACGCGTTATTATTTCCAACCTGCATTCGCTTGCTGCATCACATAAGCAGCAATATTTTTAATTTGATCCGCAGACAGGCTTGTGCCAAATGCCGGCATCGGGGGTTTACCGTTGGTAACCAAAGTAATAATTTCTGCTTCAGAATCCATCTTGTTGTCTTTTAAATCTTTTATGCTTAACGATTTGGCTGGATTTATTAAATTTTTTCCGCCTGAATGACACGACATACAATTGTTGGCAAACACTTCAGCACCGGCTGATGCATCGGCAGCGTGAACATTGCCAATAAAACCAAAGATAAGCGCACTTAAAACCAATAAGAATGTTGAACGTAACATGATTGTTCTCCAAAAAATAACTTGAACACGATGATATGAGCGGACAACCCACCAACTTGACCGCTAAAAGCAGAGTAATGATAAAACTTTTTTATGACGAAGACTCTTATTAGTTGGAAATAATTTTCAAGCAATGGAGACTTTGTATGGCACGCGGAGGAGGCAACATGCCGGTATAAGCCTGATAGGGTATTTTTCGCTTCAGGCTCGAATGCGGTCTGAACCGATTGTACCTTCACATACTGCATAATCGAGGTTCTCGCCTGAGCGACCGAATCGTAAGCGTGCAGATAAACACATTGGTATTTCACCGACCGCCACAGACGGTCGGTGAAGCCATTCTCGCCAAGCATCCCGACCGGCCACTTGTGCTCCGTGGGTGTGCTCAGGCGGCAACCGTTTGCCAGCACCGTATCGACAAACACCTTGGTGGTTAACCAATAATGGGAAATCCCCCGGCTCTGCCGGGGAGACAGCAAAAGTTTGACAATAAGAGGAGTCCATCAGGAAACTGACTACCGTGAACCGCCAAGCACACGATAGAGGAGAACC
>NZ_JAXUHN010000012.1:0-12528 GCF_035916875.1 Methylomicrobium sp. Wu6 | reverse complement strand
AAACATGCGTCATCGTTTTCTGATAGTTCTAATCGGGCAACCCTTGCCAACTCTGTTTCCTGCTGGTTCTAAAAAGCTTTTAGTTTAACGCCAATCAACTTTCTGCGAGACACTTAACGCTGATTTAAAGTGGCTTGTTTTAGCGGTTTTATATTAAGTTAATCTCAAAAAGTTCAATCAAATAACAAATATACTACTCAAATCATATTGACAATGTTAGAATCGGTCGCCAGATATTGATACAGCCAATTGCTTTTTGTATTCATCGTTTTGTAACAAGGAGATTTTAAAATGAATAAATCACTCATAACCACTGCATCGCTAGTGGCATTTCTCATTTCCGGTTGCGCGACATCACCGGTGAACCCGGTCGGAACATTTCAGGCCAACGATCTGAACGAATTGCTAACCTCCGGGCAGTATCAGCAAAAAACCGACAATTTTTTTGTAATCAACGATTCATCTTCCTCAATGGGAGAGGACTATAAAGGCCCGGGATTCGCCTCTGGCGATACGCCGATAAAACTAGCGGTCGAAAAGGAAATTCTGTCCCGAATCAATCAAACCATTCCCAACCTGAAACTGACCGCCGGCATCCGCAGCTTCGGTTTTGGCCCCTGCACTGGCTGGGGAAGCACGCTTTTGAATCTGCCTCCAGCAGCTTACTCAAAGTCCACGTTCAGTTCCGGCATCGATGCGCTGACCTGTGCGAGCGGCGGTTCGCCGATGGATGAAGCGGTTGAGGCTGCTGCCTCCGACCTTTCCGGCACATCGGGCCGAATCGCATTGCTGATACTAAGCGACGGCCACGAACTGGATGGCAACCCGGTTCCAGCTGTTCAAGCCCTCAAGCAACAGTACGGCGAGCGTCTTTGCGTGTATTCCGTCTGGGTCGGTAATAAACATGAAGAAAGCGGCAAATTATTGCTGAACAGCTTGTCTGATATTGCCGGCTGCGGCTTTCGCGCAGACGTAGAGAATGTAGCCACTCCGGCCGGCATGGCTGAATTCGTCAAAAACGTTTTCCTGAAACCCGCGGCGCCAGCGGCGGCTCCGGGCTGCGAATCCCTCGACAGCGATGGCGATGGCATCAATGACTGCGATGATCGCTGCCCGCTTACCCTGAAAGGCGCGCATGTCAACCAATTCGGCTGCTGGATCGTCGATGTCAAATTCGATAACGACAAGAGCAACATCAAACCCCAATACTACGGTGAATTGGACAGCGCCGCTGAAGTCATCAACAATAACGCTGGCGCGACGATCGAAGTGCAAGGCCATACCAGCAATACCGCATCGGTTGAACATAACCAGAAATTGTCTGAACGCCGTGCCGTTGCAGTGGCCAAATACTTGAAGAAAAAAGTAGGCGCAAACGCGACATTGGTGCCGCGCGGTTATGGATTGACGCAACCCATCGATACCAATGACACCGAGGAAGGCCGCGCGAATAACCGCCGCGTAGAACTGAAGATAATCCGCTAAGGCGTAGCGTTGCTATCTTGATACCGGAAAACCCGCTTATAGGTTTTCCGGCAGCTTGATGCCGCAGGGCCGCGCCGCTTATTCATTTCTCTTTGATGAATAAGCGGCGCGGCTTTTTATTGGCTTCGCTTTTTTATTTTCCGCGCATTAGCCGACAGCAATTTTACTGCGATCCCGGCAACAAACCTCTCTCACTCCGCTAATTTTTGCAAAGCAAACTGAAGGTTCTTCTGGATTCGCTCAACATGACCGGCAGCAAGAGGAAATTGTAAGGCTTTTTCACAAGCATCGCGGCTTTCCTGATAGCGCCCGGTCCAGTAGGCGGCCACAGCCACTTCATCAAAAATCCGCCAATGATAAATTTCTTTTTCGACAAATAAAATATCGCTTGGGAACGGAATTTCGCTGCCCGTTTTCGCGAACAGATACGCTTGCGCATACCAACCCTGATTACGGCAATACATAGCCAACTCATGCAACGGTTCGGCGCCTCGACTTGGGCGCATTTCGTAAGCCTTCAGCAACTGAGAAACAATTTCGCCATACGGCTTTTTCAAAACCACCGCCAATTTACCGGCCTGATATTGTGCGACAAAGCTCTCCTCAACCCAACCCGGCATTTCCGCGCGCAGTAAATAATTTGCGTACGCTTTTTGATGCTGTCTTGCATCGCGGTATGATTGGGCCAAATAAAAGCGGCTACGGCAGTCCTCCGGATGCCTTTTCAATTCGGCTTCGAGCAATCGCGCATCTTTTAGGAATTTTTCCTCGGCGCTGACGCCGCGCGACCTCGCCCCTTCCCCGGCTCTGACGATAATTTTCACATCCGGCAAATGTTTTCTGACCAGCGTACCGTCCACATTTTGCAAATATTCATGAACGACACCTTGCCATCGCCAGCGGGTTGCGCTTACGTCGATCAGGTTGGTGACGGCGTAACTCAATTCGCCATAATGTTTTTCCAGTGAATAGGTCGTGCCGCGTTCAAGGTTTTGATAAAACAAAGGATCGCCGTAGCGCAGTTCCTCATCCGCATCTATCAGCAATAACCAATCCGCCTGACCCGACTTGTAAGCGTAATCCAGAGCCTGATTACGGTTATGTTCGAAATTGACCCATTCATGGATGTAAACCTCTCCGGGTATTCCGGCATTATCCATCCATTCCTTGATAAACTCGGGCGTACCGTCGGTCGAACCGGTATCGACAATCACATAATAGCTAATGATATCCTTGACCGAAGCAAACAAACGCCCGAGCACGGGTGTTTCGTTCTTCACGATCATGTTCAGACATATGCTAGGTTTTGATGACACGGCAGCTTCTTATGCTATTTCGGTATGCATTTGTGTGACGGTCGAGCAGAAAATCTTTCCGTAAGGATGCAATTTCTGTCGCCATACGTCGCACGCTGATATTGTTAAAATTTTGCCCCAGGGGCGAAGGTGCTTCTCGCCCATTTTTGAAAGGTTCGGAATTAGACCGAATTATCCTGATAACGGATTTTGTTTGCAATCTGAATCATTGAATTCCCGCTCGTTTGCAGCGACTATTGTGGCCTTGGAAGACAAGCTAGACAAGAAAATGGCGGAGTACGGCTTGCCGGCAGAGGCTACACGGCAAGCCATTAAAACGTATTATTACGGGATCAGTCGAACCTCGTAAGTCGTAGCTGTAGGTGTTGCAGATCCATTTTTAGTATTGCATACTCTAACTGTGACCTGCCCAGCTGCCGAAACATAACCATCCCAAAAAAAGTTATCACCTGGAATTGTGGAATTTGATGGCGTCACCAGCACGACCATGCCAAAAGCAGCGTTCGTGATGGATTTCGTGCCTGAGGCACAGCCACCTGTACCCAATGACGCACCACCAATCGAGGCAGTGGTCCCGCCATAATTCGGGCCTAGACTTTGGATCGATCCCGTCGCACCAGTAGCGCCAGTGGCACCGGTAGCGCCGGTGACGCCTTGAGGTCCGGTGGCGCCTTGAGATCCGGCGGCACCAGTTGCTCCGGCGACGCCTTGAGGTCCAGCGGCGCCGGTAGCGCCGGCGACACCTTGAGGTCCGGCGGCACCGGTTGCTCCATCGGCACCGGTAGCGCCGGTAGCGCCTTGAAGTCCGGTGGCACCGGTTGCTCCAACGACACCGGTAGCGCCGGTAGCGCCTTGAAGTCCGGTAGCACCGGTCGCTCCAGCGGCACCGGTAGCGCCGGCGACGCCTTGAGGTCCGGTGGCACCGGTTGCTCCGGCGGCACCGGTAGCGCCAGCGACGCCTTGAGGTCCGGTGGCACCGGTTGCTCCGGCGGCACCGGTAGCGCCGGCGACGCCTTGAGGTCCGATCTCTCCCTTCGCCCCCTGAGCCCCTCCTTTACTGTCCCAGACTATATCCAAGCTCGCTTCATGCGCTGAAAATTTGCTTTCTTTACTGTCGATCTTAATTTTGAGCCCCTCCGAACCTTGCAGGGCAAAACTGATTGTCGAATTGGTAGGATCTAACAGGCGTTGACGAACGTACTCAGTAACATCAAACTCCACCCATTGATTTTGCCTAGGATTAGCGGGATTGCCGACTTGATTGCCAACAATTAAGGAAGAAGCATTCGTTAACGCCAGTTCGCTTACATCGGTAGTTGATTCAAAAACCTTCAATGTACCCGTTGTACCAATCATATTGGTTACAAACAGTTTTAATGTTGCCTTTGTGAGAGTTCCATTTTGAGGTGCATCGGAAAGGCTAAATCTCAGATATCCCAGGTTGGTTGAATCAACTACCTTAATAGCGGCCTTTTTTCCAAAATTTTTGTTCCCGCTAACTGACACATAGCTATCATCCGTCAGCGTGAAGTCCGCCCCGACAACAGGCATAGCCGTTAACGCGGCAAAAGAACCTAATAATGTTAACGATTTAATTTTGTTATGTTTTTTATGCATGTAGCGCATGTCTTTTTTCATGTGGATTCTCATTTATAAAAAAAATGATTTTTATGGATAGCCTTGGTTAAACACCACATTCAGATTTTACGATTGCTAAGGCCGTATTCATTTTTTCTAAATATTAAATGCGGCTTCGACAGATCGTTTTTTAAAATCCGATAGATATTCTGTGATGAATATAGCAAATCTTAAAATTCCCATAAGATTGGCTCGGTATTTAATGTAGAAAATGAGAACCAACTCACAGTTTTAATAAAAACCATGCGCATGAAAGGAAAGTTGTTAGCAGATAACACGCAAAAATCTGGCGGACCGCCAAAAATTTGAAAAAAAAGCGCCGTCAGGAAATGACGGCGCTTTTTATTTGGGTTCGCCTAATGGCGTAAAGACAGGAAAAGAAAGCGTTGCGGACTTATTCGATCACGTCGATACCGCCCATATAAGGCAGCAAGGCGTCCGGAATCCGAATCCTTCCTTCCGCATCCTGATAATTTTCGAGCACCGCAATCAAAGTTCTGCCCGCCGCAAGCCCTGATCCGTTCAACGTATGCACGAGTTCCGGCTTGCCGGTTTCGGGGTTGCGCCAGCGCGCCTGCAGGCGGCGCGCCTGAAAATCCTTGAAATTGCTGCATGACGAAATTTCGCGGTAAGCGCCCTGCCCCGGCAGCCAGACTTCGAGATCGTAGGTCTTGGAGGAAGAAAAGCCGGTATCGCCGGCACACAGCAGCATCCTACGGTACGGCAGATTCAGTTTTTGCAGGATCGCTTCGGCATGTTGCGTCAATTCTTCATGCGCCTTAGCCGAATCCTCCGGTTTGACGATCTGCACAATCTCGACTTTTTCGAACTGATGCTGGCGGATCATACCGCGCACATCGCGGCCGTAAGCTCCGGCCTCGCTGCGGAAACACGGACTGTGGCAGACCAGCTTGAACGGCAGGTCTTTCGCATCGAGAATCACGTCGCGGACGATATTGGTGACCGGCACTTCCGCGGTCGGAATCAGATACAACGGCGGATTGTCGGCGGCCTTGAACAAATCGGCTTCGAACTTGGGCAACTGGCCGGTGCCGCGCAAACTGTCCGCATTGACCAGATAGGGCACATAAGTTTCGCTGTAGCCGTGTTCGCCGGTATGCGTGTCGAGCATCAACTGGATGATCGCCCGCTGCAATCGAGCCAGCGCACCATTTAGCACAACAAAACGCGCTCCGCTGAGTTTCGCGCCCAGTTCGAAATCCATGCGCTTGTTTCTGGCGCCCAGATCGACATGATCTTTTGGTGTGAAGTCGAATGCCGGCAACGTCCCCCAGCGGCTGATTTCGACATTGCTGTCTTCGTTCTTGCCGTCCGGTACCGAGAAATCGAGAATGTTCGGTATATGTTCCAGCAGCGCCGTGACCGCCGACTGAATCTCGGCCAGTTCGGTCTCGGCCTGTTTCAATTGATCGCCGAGATGCTGAACCTGATCCATCAGCGGCTGAATGTCCTCGCCCCTGGCCTTGGCTTGCCCTATCGCCTTCGAACGGCTGTTGCGTTCGTTTTGCAGGTCTTGCGTTCTAATCTGCACATCCTTGCGGCGGTTTTCCAGTTCGGTATAAGCCTCCGCGTCGAAAGCAAATCCGCGTCTTGCCAATTGCTCAACGACATAATCGAGTTCGGTTCTAAATAATTTGGGGTCTAACATGACAAATATGTGACTACTAATCAATAAAAAATCTAGCTTAAATGCGCTTGGCCCGGCCAACTGACGATATGATCGAAACGCAGTTTGGCCTGTAAGGCTTCGATCGCATGGACGACCCTGTCCGGTTCGTCATAAAACTCCAGGATCAACGGCAACTCGAGCGATAAATCGACCAGCGACGACGTATGGATCTCACGCGAGGCGCCCATGCCTTCGATGCCTCGAAACACGGTCGCGCCCATGATTTTCTCCTGGTCACGTAAAATGGTAAGCGCTTTTTCAATACGATTGTCGCCTTCCAGCAAGTAAATTCTGGCAACCGTTATCGGTTTAATGATCATATCCGTTCACCCGCGACCAGACCGAGCCATAACAAAAGCAAACAAAACAACCCGTTGCCGGTAAACACCCCCAATACTAGATTGGGGTGGGTCTCCAGCGCATAACCATGTTCGAGCAGATAGAGAACCACATATAAGCCTGACAACGTTAAAAAGACGCCGGCCATGATTACCATCATCGCGGCGCGATATTCGACGACGATTTCGACGCGCTGTAACAGGATCGCGGCAACGATTCCGATTAAGAACGCGACCAACGCATTCGCGATCACGATCGCATAGGGGAACGCGCCATCCTGCCAATGAATCATGCCGGCCGAATAATAATAGAGCGATCTGCCGGCCAAAAGACCCACCCAAACCGCCAACAGGCAGGCAAAAACGCTGAGTGCGATATTGGCCGCGGCCTTCGAAAATGCCCCCTGTTCGATCAGATAAATCGTTTCGAGCGAAAAGCTCGAAAAAGTCGTAAATCCGCCAAGAAAGCCGACCAAAATCGCGGCACGGTATTCGAGCGCGAACGCGACCCGTTGCAGAATCAATGCTTCGGCCAACAGGCCGATCAAAAACGAACCGATCACATTCACCGTCAGCGTACCGTAAGGAAAGCCCCGTCCCAGCCACTGATATACGCCGGTCGATACCAGAAATCGCACCACCGAACCGCAAGCGCCGCCCAGCGCGATCACGATCAATTGATTCATGTCACGCGTTCGTCAACCGCGCTTGGCGGCAAATTGGGGAGCGATGAAATGCTCCCGGTAATAGTGAAGTTCGTCGATCGATTCCTTGATGTCGTCCAGCGCGCGGTGCGTGGAAACCTTGTTGAAGCCGTCCTTGATTTCCGGCGCCCAGCGCGCGGCCAACTCCTTCAGCGTCGAAACATCGATGCTGCGGTAGTGAAAAAAAGCTTCCAGCCGGGGCATGTAACGGCATAAAAAACGCCGATCCTGCCCTATCGTATTGCCGCACATTGGCGAGGTTCTTTCGGGAACCCATTGCTTCAAAAACTCAAGCGTCTGCCGCTCGGCTTCCGCAGTATCGATTTCAGATGCTTTTACGCGTTCGACTAGGCCGGATTGGCCGTGATGCTGTTGATTCCAGTCGTCCATCGCCGCCAGCGCCGCATCGGACTGATGGACTGCGATCACCGGCCCCTGCGCCAAGATCGCCAGATCCTTGTCGGTAACGATCGTCGCAATCTCGATAATTACATCCTGGTCGGGATTTAATCCGGTCATTTCGAGGTCAATCCAAATAAGACGATCCGAATCCTGCGCCATTTAATGTCTCTCCATTATTTTCATAAAGTGCCGATTAGTGTAGCATTGGCGAATCTGTATGGCTATTTCTTAGAATAAACGATTATAACCAGATAACCATGAATATTTTTACCGTTATTTTCATCGTCGCGCTGATTATTTCCTACTCGCTGCAATTCTGGCTATCCAGACGGCAGGCTGCGTATGTGCTGGCGCACCGCGGCGAGGTTCCCGCTGCTTTCGCCAAGTCGGTGCCGCTGGCCGCGCATCAAAAAGCGGCGGACTATACGGTTGCAAAAGGCAAACTCGGCGACTTCGACAGTATTTTCGGCTTGGTGTTATTGTTGGTACTGACACTGGGCGGTGGCATCAATCAGGTGTTCACGTTTTGGTCCTCGACGATAGAATCATCGATCCCCTCCGGAGTCGCGGCGATCGCAACGGTCTTTCTGGTCATGACCCTGCTGGAATTGCCAACCAGCCTGTATCAAACCTTCGTGATCGAAGAAAAATTCGGTTTCAACAAAAGCACGCTCGGACAGTTTTTCAAAGATCATGCCTTGCAGCTGGCGCTGGGCGCGGCGATCGGCATGCCGCTGTTGGCACTGATTTTGTGGGTGATGGACAATGTCGGATCGTTTTGGTGGCTCTGGGCATGGGCAATCATGATGAGCTTTTCGTTGCTGATGAGTTGGTTGTTTCCTACCGTAATCGCGCCGTTGTTCAACAAATTTACGCCGATGGAAGACGGCTCGTTGAAGAACCGGATTCAAAAACTGCTGGACCGCTGCGGTTTCAACAGCCAGGGCATTTTTGTGATGGACGGTTCCAAACGTTCCGGCCACGGCAACGCCTATTTCACCGGGCTAGGCAACAACAAGCGGATCGTGTTTTTCGACACTCTGATTAATTCGCTCGATGATGAAGAGCTCGAAGCGGTGCTGGCCCATGAGCTGGGACACTTCAAATGCAAGCATGTGATCAAGATGTTGATCGCGACAGCGGTGATGAGCCTGATCAGCCTCGGCATCCTCGGCTGGCTGATCGATCAATCTTGGTTTTATACGGGCCTCGGCGTTCAGCAACCCTCTCATGCAGCCGCCTTGCTGCTATTCATGCTGGTATCGCCTGCATTCACGTTCTTCATGCAGCCGATCAGCGCTTTTTTCCAACGCAAGTTTGAATTCGAAGCGGACAGCTTCGCGGCCGACCATGCCCAGGCAACCAAAATGATCAGCGGTCTGGTCAAACTGTATGAAGAAAACGCCAGCACGCTGACCCCAGATCCTTTGTATTCGGCATTTCATTACAGTCATCCGCCGGCGGCGATACGGATTGCACATCTGGAATCGAAAATGGCGGCTCAGTAGTGCCTGAAATCAAGGAAGGGTTGGCGATAGCACATTTGGGCCAAGGCATCGCCGTTGAGGGGCACGGCCAAATCATTCTCTGCCAACCCCTCAGAAAACTGGATACCGTCACGGTCGGCGACAAAGTGCTCTGGTCTGAGGCTGGCCCCGGCCAGGGCCGCATCGAACAAATTCTGCCAAGACATTCCGTGTTGCTGCGCCCTGCCCGGAATGGCAAAACTCGGCCGGTCGCCGCGAATATCGATAGGGTGTTCGTTATTTTTGCGATGGAACCGCATTACGACTGCCTGTTGATCGATCAATATCTGGCGATATGCGAAAACAGCAATTTCAAGGCGGCGCTCGTTTTGAACAAGGCCGATTTGCCGCTGACGGACGAAGCGGAGCACGATCTCGCGGTATATGCCGAATTGGGCTACCCTATATACAAAGTCAGCGCGAAAACCGGACTGGGTCTGGATCGATTAATACAGGCATTAAAAAACCAGGTCAGCGTCTTTGCCGGCCAATCCGGCGTCGGCAAATCTTCGCTGACCAACGCATTCATTCCGGACAAGGACATCAAAATCAACACGATTTCGGCATCTGCAAAACTCGGCCGGCATACAACCACCGCTGCGACCTTGTACCATCTCAAGGAAGGCGGCGACCTGATCGACAGTCCAGGCGTCGCGATTTTTGGACTAGCGGATTTGTCCGCATCCGAACTGGCCTATGGCTACAGGGAATTTCGGCCGTTTATCGGCAATTGCCAATTCAACGACTGCCGGCACGAGCAGGACAAAGGTTGCGCGATACGGGCGGCTGTCGAAAATGGTACAATTGCTAGTTCTCGTTACCAGCGTTTTCTGAAACTTAAAGAAAAAATCCCTTTAAAACGTTAACTAATCTTTCGGGCAGCCTTCCAGCTTGTAAATGGCATAGCCTTTGTCGTCGATCTGCCGCCGAATCTCGGTCGGTGCCTCGGCGCTATGACAAAAGTAGCAAGTTTCCTGGGTGACCACGGCGTCGGCTTGGCCGATGCTTTCAAGCCAATGTTTGGCGCATTCCAACGCTTTTTGCGGGTCCTGTTCATCGATGATGACATCAAAATGCATGATGCCGCCTTTGGTTTTTTTCGCGTAAGTGTCAAATACGTGTGATATAGTCATGTCGATTCGATAAAAAACCGGTGGACAAGCCACCGGCGCAACAAGAATGCTTAAAATAAAGGATATTACTGAAAGTTTTGCAAAGCCTTACAAGAAAATCGAACCGTCGCTATCGATAAAAAATTCCCCTAGAAAAAAACGACTTTTTTATATAGTATCGATTCGATATGCTGACAGAGTATGATATAATGCTCGTCAATGTCAAGAACTTTTGAGTAAATTTGAGCGTGATGGAAAGAATTGCCATATTTGAAGTCATCGAACGCATGTCGGCATTGATACGTTCCGAGGAGCGCAAGAAATGCACTGAACTTGGCCTGCAGCCAGTCCATTTTCAGGTTCTGGATTACCTTTCGCGCTGCAACCGTTACAGCGATTCGCCAGCCGCATTAACCAACTACCTAGGCATGACGCGCGGCACGGTTTCGCAAACCCTCCAGTTGTTGGAAAAAAAAGGCTACATCAAGAAAATGACCGACATTAATGACCGGCGCATGGTGCATCTGAGCCTTTTAAATGAAGGTGAATCGATGTTGTCCGACGCACGATCGACTGATTTATTCAGGCAAGCCTCGACTTTATTGAACGAAGACACCGATGCCGAAAAAGTCTTCTCGCAAACGCTACTGGCTTTGCAAAAGGCGCATAAATCCCATACCTTCGGTTTATGCAAGTCATGCAAATATTTTACCCGTGAAGCTGGCGGATTTACCTGCGGTTTGACCAAGGAACAACTCAGCCAGAGCGATAGCGAAAAAATCTGCCAGGAACATACGGTCAACTAGTTTAGGCGCGTTCGCGGCTTTTGTCGCCCAAAGACGGCACCTATATCGTTCACACAAACGTAAACAGCATCTGCCGCCTCTTCAACAAGAGGTGTAAAAATCGGCTATACCGCGTCTTCGCGATTTTCCAATTGCCTGTCCAAAGCCCAACGCACATGCTCTTTGACCAACTCCGATGGATGCTCGAGTTTGCCTATTAACACCGCGATAATCTCCGCGGAACGGCGCGCGTTGCCGAGCGCGACCGCGATGTTTCTGAGCCAGCGCTCAAAGCCGATTCTTCTGATCGCCGAACCTTCGGTCCGAGTCAAAAATGTCTCCTCGTTCCAAGCGAACACATTGAGCAATTGTTGCGTATTCAGCCTGTGCCGCGGTTTGAAATCGTTTTCATCGGTTAATTTGGCAAACCGGTTCCAGGGGCAGACCAACTGGCAGTCGTCACAGCCGTAGATGCGGTTGCCGATCAACGGCCGCAGCGGCTCGGGAATCGACCCATGGAGTTCGATCGTCAAATACGACACGCAGCGCCGCGCATCGACCTGAAAAGGGGCGACGATCGCCTGGGTTGGACAAATGTCCAGACAGGCGGTGCAGGAGCCGCAATGTTGCGTGGCGGGCTGGTCGATCGGCAGCGGCAGATCGGTATAGATTTCACCCAGAAAAAACCAAGAGCCGGCTTTGCGGTTGATCAGGTTGGAATGCTTTCCGATCCAGCCGAGCCCCGCTTTTTCCGCCAGCGCCTTTTCGAGCACCGGCGCGCTGTCGACGAAGGCGCGGTAGCCGAACGGACCGATGTCCGCGTGGATTTTATCGGCTAATTTTTGCAGACGGTTGCGTATCAGTTTGTGATAATCACGGCCGAGTGCGTACCTTGAAATATACGCTTCGGAAGGATCGGCAAGGCTTTTGTCCATTACGGCGGCAGGCTCGGATAAATAATCCATCCGCGCCGAGATGATCCGTAACGTGCCGGGCCGCAACAGGTCCGGCCGGCTACGCTTGAGCCCATGGCGTTGCATGTACTCCATTTCGCCATGAAATCTTTTATCAAGCCAGGCAGTTAAATACTGCTCTGCCTGCCGAAGATCGGTATCGGTAATGCCGACCTGCTGGAAACCCAACGCCATCCCCCACTGTTTGATACGTGCCGCCAATTGTTGCATTTCCTTGTTATGATCGGCTGGCAGCGTCATGGGATAGAAATAATCGCTCTTCAAATAGGTTTAAAAAAGGGGCGGCTCGGGCCGCCCCCTATTTTTAAAGTAAATGCATTGGCCTCGATGCAGGAAGTCGAGACCGACTCATAACCAATCTTAAATCTGTCCAATCGGGCTGCCGATATTGACGCTTCTATCCTCGCCTTTATCCGATTTTTCCAGACGTGCCCGACCCGCTGAATCGTTATCGTCCATCGGCGGACGCGGATCGCGACCGGCCATCAAATCGTCGATCTGATTCTTGTCGATCGTTTCCCATTTCATCAAGGCATCGGCCATTTTGTGCAGAATCTC
>NZ_JAXUHN010000011.1:0-5352 GCF_035916875.1 Methylomicrobium sp. Wu6 | reverse complement strand
TCGGGAGAAGGTTGGGATGGGGGGATCAAAATAAAGTATTTTTCCTTATTTTTGATCCTCCTCACCCCAACCCTCTCCAGCAGGAGAGGGAGCTTTCTTCTTAACTTAACGGCATTGCCCCCCCCCCCCGGATTTTCTCGTTTAGGGATGCAGTCCAATTCCCGAGGGTAGTTTCCATGCTCTGTGTGAAAGCGATGCAGCCGAATTTCGGGAAGTTTTTTTATTGTAGCCGAATCCTAAGCGCGCCATCTCGCGCGATCAGAAACTATACGAAAGCATGAACGCGTACATATCCCAGCGCTGCGTTTCGCTCTGCGGGTTTTCCAGCCGCGATAACCAGCCTGTGCCGTTGATGCGGTGATATTCGGTGCTCAGCATCAGCGAGGGCAGAATTTCATAGCGCAAGCCGAATGTCCAGTCCCTGGCATAGCGCGAAAAACTGGGAACACTTTTGTCGGGAAAGTTATAGCCATATTGATCATTAAGATCCCAGATCAATTCATCGTAGCGCACGAGACCTTCCAGCTTGTCGGTAAAATGATAAGTACCCTGGATATAGTAACTCTGACCGGTAAAGCCAAAATCGGGGACTGTGAAATTATCGAACCGGGTTCTGCGCAGCGCATATTCCGCGGTCAAAGACCACTTCTCCGCATTGTATTGCGCCGATAAAATCAACGGATTGAAATGAAACGATCCCTGATTCAAAGCTTGTTCGGATGAATGAAAGTTGCTCAAAAAATCGGCATATGTGAGACCTAAACGGACACGTTCGCCTGGCGATTCATATTCAACGCGCGTAATCCAGGAAGTGTCGCCTTGCAAACTGCCTTGATCGCCTCGGAGGATCACGTTCCTGAAATCCGGATCATCGGTGCGCGGAATTATCAGGCCGAAATTGAATGAAAAGTCGCCAAATTCAGTGCGATGCTCGCCATAAAGATAGCCCCCGTCGGCCGATAAAGCCAGATTCCGATTCGCGTCGAAATAAATCGACTGCGGCAAAAGGATACTCGGCCGGGTCGCCGCGACATCGCGGGTCTCATTGTAAAAACCCAGCGGCGTCGGCACTCTGCCGGCCCGGATTGCCAGCAGCGAGGATTCGGTGGACAAAAGATTGTAGTTGGCCACCCCGTAATCGATGCGCAAATCGCCTTCATCGGTTTGTCCGGCATTACGCCAGACCACCTGCATCGCCAGTTGCAAATCGGGCGACACACTCCAGGAACCGTTAATGCCGAGTTCCCTGAAATCGGTCGACAGCGAATCGTTGGAATGGCCGAAAAAATTATTATCGCTCGTATGAATGAAGCCTTGCGACAGAAAACCGTGCACCTGCACCGACTCGGGCAGCCATTTATCGATTTTCAAATCTTGCGCCGGGCTGGTTGCGCTGAACGCAAAAGCACCGGCGCAGCAGCATGCGAGCAACAGATCATGCTTGGAGGGAGTTGGCAAATGTCGCATAAAGGCTGATTCTCTATTCGATGTCCAATATTTTGACGTCCGCCGTCAAGTCCTTGCCGTTTAGGTAGCCTATCGCGCCAGGGGTTTCGCTGATTCGTTTCACCATGTCTTCCTCCGTTTCGATCGATACGGGGGCCTGTCCTGTGCCGCTGAAAACCAGTCTGTTCCAGCCTTTACGGAGCTGATGAGGAAATACGTGCAGTTTCTGCTTGCAAAACTTTTTATGCAAAGGGTCCTCGTCCTGCAATACATAAACCGTGATCGGAGAGTCGTCGCTCCAGTGTCGTAAACGCATATTAAATATAGCATTCAAACCGGGTTGACTGATATTTCTTTGCGGATTGGCTGAGTTGACTACCACATAAACGCTGTCAGGGTTGATTTTCTTCGGAAAAGGTTCCGGGTGCGCCCTTTGTATCCAAAAGCAAAGCAGAATGGCAAGAGTTGCCTGGTTTCTTGTAATTTTTAAAAAGGGAACCTGCTTTTTCAATTCGACTTCCTTAGTGCTTTACAAGAATAAAGTGTCGTAAGTCTAATAGAAATAGAGAGTATTTTTCAATTTGAAAAATTTATTGGGGGCGAAAGCAAAATTTCCGATAACAGTAATCATGAAGGGATAACCGGCAAAAACGGTATGCGGCAAGCATTTTGACCGTGGATGATTATGAGGTAAAGAACCACACTGTTTGTTGAGTTGCGTCATGTTTGCCGTAACAAATTCCGGACCGGCGGGTTTGGTCGCCATTGCTTGACTTTTGTTAAACTCATAAATGACTCAGGCTAATTGTAAGCCCCGCAAACGGATCGGCGCTCACCGGGTCGTCATCCTTCAATAATCAATGTCCTTGATATAAATGATAGGTTTCGAGGAACTGCAAAATGGGATCGATCAACCAGCAAGAGGTCACGCCCAGCCCCGCATAAGTACCTTGCCTGGCTGTGCCCATGGTATATCCTTATCGAAACCCGCTCAACAAAAACTCACCTGATAACGCGCGAAGTGAGCGCTTAATTCAAGAAAGCTCTCAACTTTCAGCGAAGCATCGATAATCCCTCTGGAAATTGTCAGCACCGTCGTATTTGCATGCCGGCAATCGGGCGGTAAAAACAGTTCGGCGCGTTCGGATTCGGGCTGAATGATGATGAATCCCTGGTTTTTTCCAATTTCGACCGGATAAACCTCGCCGTCGATTCTTTCAAGCAGCAGATTTCTAAAATGGGTGTTGCTGTCGGTCCGAATGTGCCGGATCAGCGCAAAACAAGGCGGTTTGTCTACTTCTACGATAATCGCCGGCTCATCCTGCGAACACTTGAGATCGGCGATTTTGGCGACACAAAAAGCACGCTCCTGGGTCGCAAAAATCGTCAATCGGCTTGCCGAAACGTTATTCACGTCCGCCAGGATTTTCGAAGACAGCGACGCCATGGTGCTTCTAATCTCCAGCGGAATCAGCTCCAGACGGGATGCTTTCTGTTCGCTTTGATTGATCCCGCTGAGTTCCATCACGCGGTAACGGCTGATCAGGATATTCAAAAATTTTGCGGCCCGGGTGCCGCCGATGATCAAGCCGCATGTTTGGGCGTGTAACGGATCGACCGAACGCCTGACTTCATAATAGGCCGTCAAGCGATTTATAAGGCCTGGATAAACCGCGAATTTCGCCCGCGTGTCCGGATCGTTTTCAAAAAGATCGGCCAGGCCGCTGTTATCGAGCCTCAACACCCGTTGCTGGGCATTTTCCGGGTCGGTACATTCGGGAGGGAGCAGTGCGTCGGGCCGCCAATGGCTTAGGGAGAAATCGGCGTTTTCGGTGCTGAGCCGGACGTGAGCGGCGAGTTTCGCGGTAGCGGCAAAAATGCCGGCAATGTCGGCTGCGCCATAACGATAAGGGTGGCAACCATGAAAGAGCAGCGCATGCTTCGCCACCCCTTCCAGCGTGGCTTGTGCGGTAATTCCGGGAACCTGGTCGTCGATTGCGAGCGTCAGCCAGTCTTTGGTTTCCGCCAGCAGATACAATTCCGCGAATTTTTTCCAGATGCTCAAATCCTGGGCTTCATGGAAGACTGCGCTGCGTTGGCTCAGCAAACTCAAAATTTGCATGGCCCTGTATGCGCAAACTGCCCTTTGCGCGTCGGGCAAGGCGTTCTGTTGAGCCAGTTGCGCGTAGGCAAAACCCAGTTTCTTGGGCAACTGCATGGCCGCGGTCATCCACTTTTTGGCCTTGTCCAGGGCATAATCCGGCCTTTGCGCATTATGTTCGAGCAGTTTCGACAACAGCAAGATGTTTTCGGTCAGTTTGCCCAGCATCAAACACAGCGTGTGTTTCTCGATCGGGGCGCTCGCTAATGTATTCAGCACGCCATTGAGGGCGTTGATTTTTTCCGCAAGGAAAAGCCGGTCGATGGAAAGCAGCCAGTCGCTGACGGACTCGGCGGTAAGTTCAAAAGGCAAAGCATGCGATTCTTGCATAGAATAATGCGGCGTTATGGAGTAATCCTATTAAGCAATGAAGCCAGTGGCCTCGACGCCGAAGAGCGGAAGCGAGGCGAGTCATACTGTAAAAGAAGCATAGCACAACAAAAATCGGCGGGTGACAAAAAACGTCACAAAACGACGCTTTTTTTGTCACTTGCCATGGGGCTGACTTTCCAAATCCATGTCGTCGGCAAAATAAAAAAGTTTTTCTGGGAAAAAAATAATAGCCATAGCGTATTGGTTATAAAAAGGATTTAGGGTTTTTATGCGACTTTTGGATCGGTTTTCGAAGGCTCTGGCACGCAACCTGCTTATACCCAATTGTCTTTTGACACCACCCCACCCCAAGAGGAACTTACAATGAAAAACATTACACTGCAAAAACAACAAGGCTTTACCCTGATCGAATTAATGATCGTGGTCGCGATCATCGGCATTCTGGCGGCGGTTGCTATCCCTGCCTATACCGATTACACCGTCCGTGCCCGCGTATCAGAAGCATTGGTCAACATGTCGAGCATGAAAGCGACGGTTTCCGAAAATGCCGCCAGCGGCGCAGCGAGTCTTTGCGCCGGCATCTCGGCAACAACGGCAACAGAGAACGTAGCGGCCAATGCAACTCCGTGCACTGGTGCTGGTGTCCTTTCACTTACCACAACCGCTAAAGCTGGCGCCTTTGCCTTAACTCTGACACCAACGTCGGGTGGTGCTGCTTTGGTTGCTGGCACGCCCCCAGCTGCTGAAATAGTCTGGACATGTACGGTGCCTGCAGCCAGTGCGAAGTACGCTCCAGCACAATGCCGCTAATAACCTAGGCGGGACGGGGTTTATAACCGAACGCCGGACGGGGTATATTGCCTGTGCGGGACGGGGTTTGCAACCCCGTCCCAACGTTTGGAAACCCTCCGCAAACACGAAATTATCATCTGCGTGCGCACACCCCAAACGTTACGGACGGTCCGGCTTCTTCTTATGCTTAAGCGGGACGGGGTTTACAACCCCGTCCCAAACGTTTGGAAATCCGCTAAGCGAAGCCACAAACCACCCTAGGCGGGACGGGGTTTATAACCGAACGCCGGACGGGGTATATTGCCCCTTGTGCGGGACGGGGTTTGCAACCCCGTCCCAACGTTTGGGAAACCTTTGGGCGGGACGGGGTTTGTAACCTCGTCCCAACGTTTGGAAACCCTCCGCAAACACGAAATTATCATCTGCGTGCGCACACCCCAAACGTTACGGACGGGATGAATATCCCGTCCGGCTTCTTCTTATGCTTGTGCGGGACGGGGTTTGCAACCCCGTCCCAACGTTTGGAAGCCCTCCGCAAACACGAAATTATCATCTGCGTGCGCACACTTCCCAAACGTTACGGACGGGATGAATATCCCGTCCGGCTCTGAGCGGGGCGG
>NZ_JAXUHN010000010.1:0-7544 GCF_035916875.1 Methylomicrobium sp. Wu6 | reverse complement strand
ACCAGCGTAATGGCGGTATCGGGGTGCAGGCTTCTGATGGTTGCCAGCAAGTCCACCAGCGTATCTGAAGTGATGTAGGTGTGACCGCTAATCGAGATCAATTCAGCGCCTTTGACGCTTACGGAATGATGATGGAAAGCGCCGTAGGCATCTGTTTTTTAATAGTTAATAATTTTAGCCTTTGGTTTGTAATCAGCCGGCCGCGGGTTCGAGCCCCAACCACCAGCTCCAGATATAAAAAAAGGAATCAATGATTTACAACATCATTGATCCTCTTTTCATTACGCTACGATTTTGCGTGACCCGGTTACGCAAACTTTTTCAGCTCGTAGGATACGGCAGCAAATCCACGCGACAGAAAAACGGTTAATCGTTAAAATCACTGTTGCGAGATCGCATATGCGCACTGTCAAACGATCCGCACCGAAAGCACGCCATGAATGGAACTCAGCCGGGCAAGGACCGGCGGTGGAATTTGCGCGTTGATATCAATCAGCGTATACGCATAATCTCCGCGCGATTTGTTGAGTATGTTGACGATGTTAAGGCCATTTTCGGCCAGCGCCGCCGTCATCTGGCTGACCATGCTCGGTATGTTTTCGTTGGCAATCGCCAGCCTTAACCCCTCGCCGCGAGGCAAGTTGACATCGGGAAAATTAACCGAGCGGCGAATGTTGCCGTTCTCCAGAAAATCGCGTACCTGCTGAGAAACCATGGCCGCGCAGTTATCCTCGGCCTCGGCGGTGGATGCGCCAAGATGCGGCAATACGATCGTCCGCGCATGATTCAACAAGGCCCGCGACGGGAAATCCGAAACATAGGCATGAAGTTTGGAGGATTCCAGCGCGTCTATGACGGCGGCTTCATCGACGATAGCGGCCCGCGAGAAATTCAACAAAGTCGCTCTCGGTTTCATCTTTGCGATGCGCGCCTCGTTAATCAGTTGCCTCGTGTGCTCGTTCAGCGGCACGTGCAGGCTAACGAAATCGGCACGCGACAACAGTTCGTCCAGGCTGCCGGCGGGAATCGCATCCGCCGACAGTTTCCAGGCGCTTTCCACTGTCATTTGAGGGTCGAAGCCGACGACTTTCAATCCGAGCGCGGTCGCGGCATTGCTCACTTTGACGCCGATGGCGCCCAGCCCCACGACTCCCAGGGTCTTGCCGGCCAATTCAAAGCCGGAGAAGCGCTTTTTGCCATGTTCGACTAACGCTTCAAGTTCATCGCCATCGCCTTCGAGTTTTTTGGTGAAATACCAGGCATCGGGAATGTTACGCGCCGCTAACAAGAGACCCGCGATAGCCAATTCAGTCACGGCATTCGCATTGGCGCCCGGCGCGTTGAAGACGGGAATGCCGCGCTTGGAGTATTCGGCAACAGGAATATTGTTAACACCGGTGCCGGCTCTGCCCACGGCTTTAACCGATTCGGGAATGGCCACATCATGCAGGTCGTGAGAACGCAACAGGATCGCATCAGGGTATTCAATTCCTGGTCCGATTTCATAGCGTTGGGACGGAAATTTTTCCAACCCGATGTTGGATAGCGTGTTATAGGTTTTGATCTTGAATGGAGGAAAATGCAGTGTCATCTGGTTTTTTCACTAGGTTTTTTTTAATCTGGGGGCGGCGCTATCGGGAACTGGCGGTTGCCGAATTTCCCGCGGACATCGCCGGGTTCGTCAAGAAAGGGTATTGCTCGCGCGCTTTACTGTAGCGGTGCCGGCAGTCCGTTTTTATCGAACAGGCCTTCGAACAATACCGAACTCAAATAGCGTTCACCCGAATCCGGCAACACCACAACAATTGTTTTACCTTTATTTTGGGCAAGCTTGGCATGGCGAACCGCCACCGCCACTGCAGCACCACTTGATATTCCGGAGAGAATGCCCTCTTCTCTTGCCAATCGTCTCGCATAGTCAATAGCCTCTTCATTGGTCACCTGTTCTACTTCGTCAATCAGCGATAAATCCAGCACATCGGGAACGAATCCCGCGCCAATACCCTGTATTTTGTGCGGACCCGGCCTGAGTTCCTCTCCTGCGAGCCGTTGTGTGAGAACCGGGCTGGCGGCAGGTTCAACGGCGACAGCAATAATTGGCTTGCCCTGAATTTTCTTGAGATACCGTGAAACGCCGGTAATGGTGCCGCCGGTGCCGACGCCTGCAACAAAGACATCGATTTTGCCCTCGGTGTCATGCCATATTTCAGGCCCCGTGGTCTGTTCATGTATCGCGGGATTGGCAGGATTTTTAAATTGTTGCAGTAAAACATAGCGACCCGGATCGGAAGCTGCGATTTCCTCGGCTTTGGCAATGGCGCCGCTCATGCCGCGCGCAGCCTCGGTCAGTACCAATTTTGCGCCATAGGCGATTAATAATTTTCTCCGCTCCAGACTCATGCTTTCCGGCATCGTTAAAGTCAGCGGAATGCCTTTAGCGGCGGCGACAAAAGCCAAGGCAATGCCGGTATTGCCGCTGGTGGGTTCGATCAATTCCTTTCCGGGACCCAAAAGCCCACGTTTTTCTGCATCCTCAACCAGGGCTGCGCCGATTCTGCATTTAACCGAATAGCCGGGATTGCGCCCTTCGATTTTGGCGAGAATGGTTGCATGAGCGCCATCGTCTACTCGATTGAGCTTTACCAAAGGCGTGCGGCCAATAGACTTGGCGTTATCTTCAAACCAATGCGGCATCTTTTTTCCTAATTTTTGAATTGATATTTATAGGGATGAATGGAATTAAGCATCGTTAAAGCAGGGCATAACGATTTCCATCAGAAATGATGGTTAATAACAAGAGAAATTAAAATGCGCGATTTCCATTCTCATTGTGTTTCAAATACTGCAACATTTACCTCACTGCCTTGTCACACAGATTAAACAATTGCTTATCGCTAACGGAGATCGGATCGATACCTTGAACTAAGGTTAATAGGCTTTAAAAACAAATAAAAACGATATTATTTGGCATATATATCACATAATAAGATAAGCTACGGAGGCTGGCGAGTAACAGCGGTGCAGCGTGCCCGGCAACAATGGCGTCTGCCAGATTAACTGCCGCGGCGTATGCTGCCTCTAAAAATCGTATTCCGATGTCATAAAACCTTCCTTTGCCGGGCGCATCCACCGCCAAAAACTGGTAAATCTCTCCCGACGTATGGCGTTATTCGATTGTTTTGTCGATAGAAACACAAACAAGTATCATAACATTTTTGAATCTTTATGCACCAACTCGATGTTGCACCGCATCACCTCAGTAGATACTTCAAACCATTACTCATAACAACATAAAGCACAACGCCATGTCCCAGCCGACTGCCAATAAAAAAAACGATCCGGCTTTCTGGAGTATTGCCGTAGACAAGCAGTTGGAGCGACTGCAAACGACCGCGCAAGGCTTGAGCCCGGAGGAAGCCGAGGAACGCTTAAATCGCTTCGGCGCCAACCGGCTAAACGGTAAAAAACAAACCGGCCCCTGGCGTTTGTTTTTAGCCCAGTTCAAAAGCTCGATTATCTTGATTTTGCTGTTCGCGACCGGATTATCTTTTTTTCTGCATGACAAAGTCGATGCCGTGATTATTTTGACGATCGTCTTGATCAGCGGCATTCTGGGATTCTGGCAAGAAAAAGGCGCAGCCGACGCCGTGGCAAAGTTACTCGCGCTGGTGCAAATCAAGGTGGCGGTATTGCGCGCTAACGCAATCTCGGAGGTTCCTGCAGATGAATTGGCGCCGGGCGACATCATCGTATTGAAAGCGGGGGATATCATACCGGCCGATTGTTTATTGCTGGAGGCCGACCATCTTTTTATCGATGAAGCCATGCTGACCGGCGAAAGCTATCCGGTCGAAAAATCTCCGGGAATCGTTGCCTCCGATGTGCCACTCGGCCAACGCAGCAATGCCTTATGGATGGGCACACATGTGCAAAGCGGCGAAGCGAAAGCATTGGTTATGGCGACCGGACAAAGCACCGAGTTCGGCAAACTTTCCGTCCGCATCAAGCTTAAAGCGCCTGAAACCGAGTTCGAGCGCGGCGTCAGACGTTTCGGCTATATGCTGATGGAAGTCACCTTAACCCTGGTGATCATGATTTTCGCGGTGAACGTCTATCAGCATAATCCGGTGGTGGATTCTTTTTTGTTCGCGTTGGCGTTGGCCGTGGGGCTGACGCCGCAATTGTTGCCCGCCGTGATCAGCATCAATCTGGCGCATGGCGCCAAGCGCATGGCCGCGAAAAAAGTGATTGTCAAGCAACTGACGTCCATCGAGAACTTCGGCAGTATGAACGTCTTGTGCTCCGATAAGACCGGCACCCTGACCGAAGGCAAGGTTCGCCTGAAGGGAGCCTTGGATGCCAAAGGCGAACCCAGCGAAAAAGTCTCTCGTTATGCTTATCTGAATTCTCTTTATGAGACCGGTTTCAATAATCCTATTGACGAAGCGATTCGGAATTTTCGCGCGTTCGACGTCCAGGATTGCCGTAAATTGGCCGAAATTCCGTACGATTTTCATCGTAAGCGCCTGAGCATGCTGATTTCGGATGCAGGCGCTGGCGTCTTGATCACCAAAGGCGCGCTCACTAACGTGCTGGCCGTCTGCACGCATATTGAAAACAGCGACGGCACCCTGACCGATCTCGATGAAGTCCGCGAGGCTATACAACAACGCTATGAAGCCTTCAGCGCTCAAGGCCTGCGCACCTTGGGCGTGGCTTATAAGCCGCTGGCCGAAGAAGACAAACTGGCTAAGGACGATGAAGCGGAAATGCGTTTTTTGGGCTTTATTACCTTGTTCGATCCGCCGAAAGCCAACTGCGCCCAGACCATCGAGCAGTTGAGAGAACTCGGCGTCACCCTTAAAATCATCACCGGCGATAACCGTCTGGTTGCCGAATCCGTCAGCCATCAACTGGGGCTATCAGGCGCTGAAATACTGACGGGCCCGGAAATCGCCCAAATGAGCGGAAGAGCCCTGATGAATCAAGTGGCCGAAGTTAATGTATTCGCGGAAGTCGAGCCTAACCAAAAGGAACGGATTATCATCGCCCTGAAGAAAGCCGGTTTTGTGGTCGGTTACATGGGCGACGGCATTAACGATGTCTCCGCGTTGCATGCGGCCGATGTCGGCATTTCGGTCGATAGCGCAGCCGATGTCGCCAAGGAGACCGCGCAAATCGTGCTGTTGGAAAAAAATCTGGATGTTCTTGTCCAAGGCGTCAAAGAGGGACGCATTACCTTTGCCAACACCTTAAAATATGTGTTTATGGCGACGAGCGCCAATTTCGGTAACATGTTCAGTATGGCGGGCGCATCGCTGTTCCTGCCTTTTTTACCGTTATTGCCCAAGCAAATATTAATGACCAACCTATTGACCGATTTTCCGGAAATGACCATCGCATCCGATAATGTGGACGCGGAAATGGTCACCCAACCCCGGCGCTGGGATATTCACTTCATTCGTAAATTCATGATCACCTTCGGCATCGTCAGTTCCGTGTTCGATTATTTAACTTTCGGCCTGCTGTTGTGGTTAAAGGTGCCCGTCGAGCAATTCCGCACCGGCTGGTTTCTGGAATCGGTGGTGTCGGCGGCATTGATCGTTTTTGTCGTTCGCAGCGGCAAATCCATCTTCAAAAGCCGACCCGGCAAGTATCTGGCGATCGCCACTTTAACGATTGTCGCCTTGACTTTGGCCTTGCCTTATTTTCCGTTCGCATCGCTGATCGGCTTTACGCCACTTCCACCTCATATACTGGCTTTATTGGGCGGCATTATTGTGCTTTATATCGCGACCGCTGAAGCGGCGAAGCGAATATTTTATCGTTTTGTAAAAATTTAACGTTATTTCAGTTTGGAGTTTATCAGTGCCGCATGCTCAATGCGACATAATTCAATTTCACCTATGGGATTTTTTTGCCCTATCCGCAAAGACAATCTCACCAATGGCCCGCGCTCCCTTCCGGAACGTCGGCAATCTCAATGTTAAATTATTGTACAGATATTGTATAATAATATCTTGACAATGAAGCGCGTCCGGGTAAACTCCCGCTTACAGAATATAAATTTTTCGACCCTTCGATTAATCGAGGGGTTTTTGGTTTTATTTTCTGTAGCGCTTTTGTGCGTAATATCCTCTCCTCAAATCTCCCTTTTCGCAAAAGGGAGATTTTTTTGCAGACGGTGGAACATGAAAACGACATCAACGAAAATCTTTACAATCCTGAAATGGTTTGTAGAGGTCAATTTCTATCTGTCCGTCGTCGTGCTGATTACGGCAGGCTTTCTGGCGATTTCGGATAACGGATCCGTCTTTGAGTTTAATGCCGATCTTTATGGACCATTGGCCAATAACCTTCGCATCATGCTGATTTATCTGGCTGTTACGGAAGCCTTTCTGTGTATCGGGTGCATTTTATTAGGCAAAAATGAGTTTTTTATGCTGATCGGCTTCTCTCTGGTGCTGATGACCGTATCTTTAAAGGTTTACGGCGTGATCAACGATATGGAGGTGGACCCCAATTTATCGATTTTTTTCATCTATACCGGTTTGTCCCATCTTGCTTTCGGGCTTTTGGCTTACCTTATGAAAGCGAATCGCCCCGCCCTCAAAACAAGATTCCATCAGTCATTGTAGATTCCGTTCGATAATTACGCAGTATGGCAATATAACTGAAGTAGATTCAAGATGAATATTTTTTGGCTTTTGGCTTTTTTACTCGCAAGTTGCACAGGCATACCCAAAGGCATGAAACCTGTTGACGGCTTTGACGTCAACCGCTATGTGGGTACATGGTATGAAATAGCACGGCTCGACCAGCGTTTTGAGAAAGGCTTGGACAATATTTCGGCGCACTATTCGCTAGCTAACGACGGCGGCCTCGAAGTCCTGAATCAAGGCCAGAATCTGGAAACCGGCGAATGGAAAAAAGCCGAAGGCAAGGCTTACTTTATCGAACAGCCAACGGTAGGCAGGCTCAAGGTCTCTTTTTTCGGACCTTTTTACGGCAGCTACAATATCATCGCGCTGGACAAGCAAAATTATCAATATTCGATGGTGACCGGGCCGAATAGATCCTACCTCTGGATTTTAGCGCGAACCAAGACCCTACCGAAGAAAATCCTCGACGCTTTAATCGAGGACGCCAAAAAGCAAGGTTTTGATACCGGCAAATTAATTAGGGTAAAACAGAAAGAATAGCAAACTTGCGGATTGCCTTAATGCTGCTCTCAGGGGCGAACTGAAAGCCTTTTCAGCCAGCCTTGGCGCGTTTTTGCCAATGTAAGCCCCGCCCACATAGCAGCCTTCAAACTAAGTGGCTTTAATTTTCCATCATAAGGTTTAAACCACCGGCTTTAGCCGGTCAGCTTTAGCTGCGATAATTGAGCCAAGGAGGTGGCGATGGATTACAGATACGGCAGCCATACGGTTTACCAAATTGAGTACCATTTTGTTTGGGTAACCAAGTATCGTTACAAAGTGCTGAGTGGTGAGGTAGCGGAACGAGTCAGAGACTTGGTACGACAGACCTGTGAAGCGTTT
>NZ_JAXUHN010000009.1:0-5257 GCF_035916875.1 Methylomicrobium sp. Wu6 | reverse complement strand
GCTAATGCATAACATTAGGAACCGGATGCGGTAATCCCGCACGTCCGGGTCTGTGAGGGGCAGGGATGGAAACATCCCTGTCTACTCGGCAGGCGAGCTCGATACACGGTTCAAGCCGACGTTGATGCTCGGGATGCGCACGGGCGGCCGCACAGGGCTTTATAGCCTGCGTAGTCGTCGACTACGAGATAGCCTTGCCAGGCTTGCAGAAACTGTTGCGCATGCCGGCCGCTGCGGCCGGCTTGATAGTCGAAGACGATGATCTTCGGCCCGGGTTGCAGGTCGTTACTGCGATAGGCCCACAAATAGGCATTTTTCGTTTTGCCGTTGCCGGGATCGAGTTGCGGCACCGGCGTCTCATCAGCGTGCAGACAGTCACGTTGCAACAGGTGCCAGGCCAGGCGATCCGCCAAAGGCTGTAAGGCGACGCCAAGCCGCCCCACCCAATCGGCCAACGTGGAACGGGACAGATTGACGCCGTCCCGCGCGGCGATTTGTTCCAAGCGGTAGAGCGGCAAATGATCCAGGAATTTGCTGATCATCACCCAGCTCAACAAACCGACCGCGGCCATCCCGCCATCGATCACCGCCGACGGAATCGGTGCCTCCGTGACGGTTTCGCAGGCGCGGCAAGCGTACTGGGGCCGAATGTACCGATGCACGAAGAAGCGGGCCGGCTCGACATCCAGTTGCTCGGTGATATCTTCGCCGATCTTGACCAACTTTCGCCCACATTGACCGCAAGTGCAGGATTCGGGTTCGTGCCGGTGTTCGATCCGTGGCAGATGCGCCGGCAACGGCTGACGACCGGCGCGCAAGCGTTTGGGGCGAGCGACGGTGGCGCAGGGCTCCGTGTCGGCCAACTGCTCGACTTCGGCTTCAATCGCCGAAATATCCGTGTTCCAGGTTTCCTCGAACACATCCCGCTGCAGCGGGGCCAAGGCTTCGCTCTTCGTGCTGAAACGAATGCGCTTGTAATAAGCCAACTCGTGCGTCAGCGCGTCGATTTTAATATCTTTGCTCTGAATCGTTTTCGCATCCCGCTCCGCCTGTTCGATCAGCGCTTGAAGCAGCGCCGCCACTTCGGTTTTAGCCGAAGGTTCCAGGTTCAACTGATCGAGTTTGGCAAGCGGATTCATGGTGGTTATTATACCGCAGGAACCCGCTGAATGCCTTGATTTTACTGGGTTTCAGTGGCTTTTAAAGTCCCACCTTACACCCGCCATGCCGCTGACGGTTGGGCCGATAGCCGTCGCCAATCGACACCGGCGACCAGCCACTGCCATTTATGCCCTTTGGGTACTGGGCCTGACTGAGTGCAAAGACCGGGTCAGAGGCCTTGGGCCAGACAAAACTGCCACGATGCAAACGCCGCTGGCACAGCCAAACCCCGTTGCCGTCCCACAGCAACAGGCGTAAGCGGTTACCGGCACGGTTGCGGAAGATGAAGGCCGATCCGCAGCCAGGCGAATGCCCCAGGCTTTGCTGGACGATCGCGGTTAAGCCATCCAGGCCACGGCGCATGTCGGCCGGTTCTACCGCTACCCAGATCTGTGCCGGGCTCTCGATCAAGCCAGGCATCGCAACAGCTCCGCGAGCCGGCAATTCCAGGCGATGGCCCTGGGCGTGGGTAAAGACAATGACCTCAGTGACAGCCGGTTGAATCTGCACCGGGATCAAGGCCGTCGAATCCAGCTTGGGTAATTTGCGATAATCGCTTAGACGCGCCGTGAACGTACGGACATTGAGTTGCTGCTTGGCGCAATACTCGGCTTGCGACAAACCACTACGTTGCCACGCTTCAATATGCTGACGCCATTTCGTTGTGACGGCCATGCCCAAACTCCTGATCAAAAAATGTCAGGATGCAACAGACGAAAACTATTTTATAGGTGGTACGAGTAGACGCTTACAGTTCATTTGCCTCCAATGTCGACTTACTGTCTATTTTACTTGCATCGAATTTCGCCATGATCACGGTGTTTAATGATGATCCGGTCCAGTAGAGGGCTGTGAAAAGTGCGGCTAATTCCAGATTAGAAATTTCGTAGTCGCCTTCGTTTTCGCATGAAGATCGGCGGGCCAAATTGGAAACCTCATGCAAAAAAATCGATAGCTCAAAGGCGGTCAAACAATCCCAACGGCTGGGTAATTGCTGGTTCGCCATCGCGATATTTTTATGTTTTTCACGGCAGCGCCGAAGGTGAGCAACGGGCGAACGGCCGGCCATGGGGCTTTTCTCACTATCATCATGAATGATGACGTGTTCGACTCCCGTTTTGACTTCTCCTGGGGCACATCCTGCCACACGCGCTTTTTCTTCTTGTTTTTCGGTTTGGCTAAACATCGAAATCGATTCGATGGAAAAAGCGGCGCCTTGCAGATCATCAGGTTCTTGAGCAATGATAGTCTCCCGGGCGGCCTCTCGCTTGAGAATGGCCTCCCAAGCCCGGTTTTGCCTCCTGTTATAGCCGCCTCGATGCTCAACTGCATAGCGGAGCATCCGCCGCAATACATCGATAGTATGGATTAACGGCTCTTTACGAAAATCTTCATCCTCTTCGAGGGTATAAATAAACTCTAAATATTCTGCCAACGATACCGCTTGTTCCGGTAGAGCCTGGATCAAGGGCTTCAAGGCCCAAACTTTCTCCGGGTGTGTGCTCTCGGCACACTGCCGGATGAGGCGCGTCGACTCTCTTGTCGGGCTGGTGAAATCTTTCTCATCGTTCTCTTCAAGATGGCGGAATTCGTTGTGGCTCAACAGTAAAACCGCTTGCAGTAAGCAGTAACGATGTTGATGTTCGCTATCGGGATAACAATACCAAAGTGCGACATATAAGGGATACAGCTCAAATTGCCTAGGAAACGGTGCCCGTTTGGCATCGCTGGATCGATGGTTGATTTCAGGGAACTCAGTGGATAAACGTTCACTGTTTTCGAACAAATATTCACAAATTTGTAGCCAAGGGGGCAAGTCGTTGTATTTGAGTTGCCGATTATCGGTTAATCGCTGAGCGATCGGCAGAATCGCTCTCAAATTATCGGCAATCGTAATCAGGGCGCGCAAGGAAGGGTGGCAGTCTATGAAAATGAGAAACTTTTCCACACAGTCTTCCGGAATGTGGAGTGCGTGATGAATCAGTTTAACAAACAAAACCCAGTCAACTTTGATCCCTTGTTGAGGCGAAGCGCTGTCGATGGTTGTCATAAGTCAAACATTTTCTTTAACGGATTTGAAGTACCGTTAAGTGCCGCTATTTCTGTAACGCTGCAATGATGGGGTTCATCCAAAAAGGAGCCATTTGATAGCTTTTTACGATACACCCTTCATTGGCGCGCAGGGCCAATTGTGGTTCTTGTCCATCCACGGAATTGTCATATAGATACAAACGATCTACCCAAGGGGCAATGACGGCGCACTGGGCGATAGAGCGGAAGTAGCGACTGATAATTTTGGGAATGGGCACGTCATGTCCGCCCAGCATTACGCGTCGAGCGACTCGTGCCGCATTGATGGCGGGATCGGAGGTAGCCACAAAAAACACCCGGATAAAATAGCCACGAGACCGGGCTTTTTGCAAAAATTCGACTTTATCCGGCCCCGAAAAAACGGTTTCGAACGCAAGACTTCGCCGATCCTGCAAGCACTGCTCACGCCGTTCGGCCGCCAAATTGGCGGCGTTAATAACTGCTTTATGAGAATTCCAATCCCCAAACTCGTCACGAGCGATAAAGTCCGGATTGATGTATTCGCAGCCCTGAAACCATTCATGCGCCAAGCCTTGCTCGGTGATTGTCGTTTTACCGGCACCATTGGGGCCGGCAATGACCAGCAGGCGAGGCTTGGGATTTTGATTTTCGTTCATGGGGCGGGAGTCATGAGTTGTGTCTTAATGGCGGCGGAAACGTCTTGAAGCTGTTGTTTAATCAATTGCTCTACTTCACGCTTTCGTTCCATCGCCAGCAGCAAGGCTTCTCGCATGACTAACTGCAGTTCTTCGTCGGTGGGATCGGTTTCCGGCGCCATCAGGTCGCGCGCGCAAGCCTTATTTATCACGGGGATCTCCTGGCAATTCATGGTAAGAATTTGATATTACTTGAGGTTGATCGACTTTTTCAATCGGTTCGATGTTAACATGTTTGCCAGATTGTGCCGGAGCAGAAATGGATTCGTTCATCGTGCTGTCAACTTCTGTAGGGCTCGTCGAGGTCTTCGAGCGCTTTTTCCTTTTCAAATAGACTGTCCTTCGGTCCACGCCAAGCGCGGTCGACAACGTGCTCAATTGTTTTATTTTCGGGGCAATGACATTTTTGACGTCATCAAATTCTATCCACGCTCGACAAAGCTGATCCGCAGCGTCTTGAGTACGCAATGAGAATAATAATGGCTGAGATAAAAATCAGCGGTTGCAATCGTACTGACATCCTTCTGACCGAGCCCCTTCAATACGCAACAACTAAATATATGCTCGTCTAAATCAAATAGCTTTGCTAGCTGTAACACTCGTACGTTGTTAATACAGTAATAGTTCTCCTGTTCTTGGACAAGAAGAAATGGATATAGAGCAATATACACTGATAGGAAGTCACGATCGATAAGCTTTCTATCCGTCATTAAATATTCAAAATTGCTCTGCATAGCTAAAATCTTCTTTAAAGATGAATGAGCGGATATCTGTTTAAAAGGCAGCTCTACATAATCATATTCAATACTTTTTAACCCTGATAATTTTTTATTTTTCACAGCTAATTAGTGAGTCAATGTCGATTCGCACTCTTAACAAGGTATAAATTTTGCGACTTTTACAATAAACGTATTATGGACATTTCAGTGCTAATGTCAAATATGTTCTCTTTTAGGATATGATGATGTGGACATCCTGTGTCAGGATTTCACTCTTAAAGAGCATAAAATGGCGTCGTTTGATTGATCGTTAAACTCTTGCAAGCCGCTAAGTTTACGGAATTAGTCATTTTATGGCATATAATGAAATATAAAGGGCGTTGGCGGATTAGTCCTCTGGCGGCTGAGGTTAGAGGTTCTAATACTCTCGGGCGCGCCACTTTACATTCCCCCAAATCCCTTTTTTGGCTTTGTGTCCTGGATGGGCCAGCGTGCCTTGATCTCAAAGTCATTTAAGTGTCTCGCAGAAAGTTGATTGGCGTTAAACTAAAAGCTTTTTAGAACCAGCAGGAAACAGAGTTGGCAAGGGTTGCCCGATTAGAACTATCAGAAAACGATGACGCATGTTTG
>NZ_JAXUHN010000008.1:0-4486 GCF_035916875.1 Methylomicrobium sp. Wu6 | reverse complement strand
ACTCTACGCGCTCCTGTTGGCTCAACTTAACCACCTTAGCAATACGCCCCATCGATAACTCCTCTGCAATTTTCAGAGGATTATATATCTATCGTATTTTTATACAATTAGACACTAGTGGCGACTGCTGCGGTTCCTACGAAATTGATTCGGCTAATTTTAAACAATATTGCTTGCCGTAAAGCGGACAACTGTGAATGGCTCTTTTGGGCCGAAAGAGCCAATTCTTTCTAATCACCGTTAGCCTTCCTAAATCCAAATTCTAAAGACCGACTCACCAACTTATCTGCTTACGTCATTTAGCCGAGTTGTGACATTTTTTCCTGGCGCACCCCACCCTGGGAATATCACCCCCCCCCTAGTGGAAAAAATTGAAAGCCGTTTTACAACTGTTTTCACGGAACACAAACAGCGTCGCTGCGAACCCGGCGATGACCGAAAGGCCGCCTATGACATTGAGCAAGGGCGGCATATTGGATGTGTACCAGGCTTCCGCGTCCAGCGCCATGAGAACTAGCCAGCCGCACCATATGAACACGAATGTGAGCAGAAAAATTCTGTCCCATAGCGGCTGGCCGTGCTGCATCAGCGGTCCAAGCCGGGTTGCCAGTAAATCGGGATCGCGGCGCCATAGCCAGGCGCTGAAAGCAATGGATCCAACGGCAAAGATCGCGAGAAAAGCCCACGCCTGGATCCATTGCCAATTGTTTGCAGGAAGAAAGAGCAAATATCCCATGATAGCCAGCCACACTACAGACCGAACGAAGAGGCAAATAAGCAATTTCGTCGACTGCATATCTTATGACCTGTGTTTAGAGCTGGCCCCGCGTATTTTATTCGTCGGCAAATAGCCCGGAGGGAGCTTTGCGGAATCCAGGGCTCCGAGTATCCCGAACTCCACTGCGTTTTATCAGGCATAATAAAATGAAAAAATTTCGAAGTCGATTTACTGATAAGTGTTCAGGCTGGATTACGAATTATTTGGAGGATGAGAAGTCTTATCTGATACTTCGTACTTCAGGGGAGACCTATGTTCATTCAAGGTTTCAAATGCCTCGATTTTAGCTCAATCTTTGTCGTTTGTATTGCCGTATGCGTGCTTTCGGCAGCGGCTTATGGGCAAGATGAAGCGGTTGATGAAGCTCAACCTGCGGATTCCACCAGCCAGCAAACACCCCTCCCTGCGGTAGAACAAGCATTGGTGCCGGAAGGTGTTTTCGCCCAGCAGCTTGCCGAGGCCTTAAATCTCGGCGCGGCAATGGATGCTGCCAAAGCGGAAGCGCTCTTGAGCGACATGGGCATCGAGCCAGGCAACGGTTGGATTACCGAGTACCCGGTGACCCCCGCCATTCTGGGCAATATTGAAAAAAGCATCTCCGCCGCCAGTGAGCAAAGAAAGATCACATTTAAAAAAGATCAAGCTCTCAAAATATTCGCCGATGTTAAAAATCAGCTAGGTCTGGGCATTACACCGGGTTCTAAGTCTCCAGCAGTGACGAACATGAAGCCGGGTAACACGACCATTTACAGCTACACCGACAATCAGGGCGTGTCGCACTATACCGATGTTTATGATTCTATCCCCAAAGAATATCTCAATAGCGTCAAAACCATTAGCCACCCCAGTACTTCCGGTACTTCAACTAGCCCTTCAGTTGCTCAACCTTCGCCCCAGTCGACGGCCGTCCCGGAACCTGAAGACCTTGAAGACTATTACTATCAACAAGGTCCTCCGATCATCACCTACTATTACCCACCCCAGCCTTATTATTACCTCTATTCTTGGGTGCCTTACCCATTTTGGTACACGGGTTATTATTTTACAGGCTTCTATATTCTGAAAGATTTTCATCGGCGTGTATATTTCAATCGCCTTCCTTTCTTCGTCAGTGCTCATCGCCATGAGGACGCCTTCCATGCTCCGCCACACCGCGGAATGGTGACGTATCCGTTTAACGCCGCTCCGCATCCTCACGGCGCCAATTTTTTTCACGGATTTTCTACGGCCAGAGCTCAAGCCGGAGCCATTTTGACGCTTAACCAGCCCCCTCGTTTCGGCCTCGGGAGAACAGTTTCACCCGGAGGAGAGAAATCGCAAGACGAATTGCCTCTGCCTCGTAGAAACGCTAGCGGGTCAATGAGACACTCGGTCACGCTTCCCTGGAACTCACATGGCTCAGTTTTGAATGGCAACGCTTCAGCACCTTTTGCCGAATCACGAGTTAATCGGCCAAGCTTCCATCCCCGAACTTATGTTCCTGAACGTTTTTATGCGGCGCCAGGCTATAGGCAACAGCCGTTTGATAGCCCGCATTTATCCTTCGGACGTGGCTGGTCGGGCGGTTTTCATCAGCGTGGGGGAATGGGCGGCTTTCATGAGGGTAGTTTCGGAGGCCATGGCGGAGGAGGACATCGGTAAGTTGAACACACACTCTTATCAGGCTGTGGTTAGTCGGCATCGTATTTTATTGGAATTGGACTCGGTTTAATTTATTCAAAGCCGACAAGAGCCTATCGGCCGAGGCTGTGTCAAAACACAAAAATTGAACCACTCTTAGAGGGTGTAGACAAAATCAATTAAAATACCAGCTTACCGAGACTATAACATAAGGTGAGCGATGAAACGAAAAGGCCGACCGGAAAAAATCAAGGCTTCAGAGCGGAGCATCTTGCGCGAGTTAGCCCTGGAACAGCCATTGGCAACGCTTGATGAGTTAGTTAAAGCCTTTCAAATCAAAACAGGCTTGCAAGTTCACAGCGCAACCTTACGCAAGGCGCTAGCGAGGATAGGCATAGTCCGCGTCAAGCCGTCAGTCTGCGCATCGACAACAACGACTGATCAGACTATCAAACGCTATGGTTACCAAGATCGCCATCGCCCATCGGAATCGGCCGTGCCCTATCCCAGTTCGCTGACCGATGCGGAATGGAACTTGGTGCAAGACTTGTTCGAGCGGGAAGGCGAGCGTGGCGTCCCAGCCAAGATTCCCCGACGCGCCTTGGTCGATGCCTGCTGCTATGTCGTGCGTACCGGTTGCGCGTGGCGGCTGTTGCCGAAAGACTTCCCCCATTGGGATAACGTCTACAAAACCTTTCGTCGTTGGAGTGATCTTGCCGGTTTTTCACAGACACATCGCTAAGCGACATTTTTAAGCTCAAAAGCTTCAGGGGACATATAGCCCAATTTTGAATGAAGCCGTTTTCGATTGTAATACACTTCGATATAGTCGAATACGTGTTGCTTGGCAATCGCACGGGTCAGGAAGCGTTCACCATGGATAGCTTCGACTTTTAAGCTGTGGTTCCAACTTTCCATGGCAGCATTATCGTAACAATCGCCTTTCTTGCTCATACCCCCAGGGCACAAGTGCTGCAAACCAGTTGATGTTTGTCCAGTAGCTTTTGGTAAGCCGCGGAACAATACTGACTGCCCCGATCTGAATGTACGATGACGCCTTGGGGTAAATGCCGACGCCATAACGCCATGATTAAAGCATCACAGACCAGCTTTGCTGTCATACGTTCTGCAATGGCCCAACCGATAACCCGACGCGAATACAATTCCAGCACGACGGCCAAATAAAGCCAGCCTTCGTCAGTCCAGATATAGGTGATATCCGATACCCATTTCTGATCCGGGGCATCGGCTTCAAGGTTCTGGGCCAACAGGTTGGGCGATACCGGTAAGGTGTGATTGCTATGGGTTGTGGCTTTATATTTTTTACTGGCTTTGGCACGCCAACCTTGGGTTTTCATGATCTTGGCGACTGTATGCCGACTGGCACGATGACCTTCATCGTTCAGGCGCTTGGCAATTCTGGGCGAACCGGCGCGCGCTCTTTCATCCTCAAAAACCCGTTGCACTTCGGCTGACAATGCTTCCCGTGTTTGGCTGCGTTTCGAAGGCGGGCGTTTTTTCGATTGATAATAACCGCCCCGTGAAACTGCCAAGAGGCGGCACATCAAACCCACTGAAAATTGTTGTTCATGTTGCCGAATCATGGCGTACTTCACCGGGGTTGCTTCGCGAAGTACGCTGCCGCCTTTTTTAAAAAAGCGACCTCTTCTTCCAGGCGTGCATTCTCACGTTTAAGTCGCGCAAGCTCCGCTGGTTGTAGCTTTTGATCTTCGAAGGATTGACCCGTTTGCCGGTTCTTGGCTTGCCATCCATACAACATCGATTGCGCTATGCCTAAATCCTTCGCGACTTGCGGTACGCCATCCCGTTTCGCCCGTTCCAAGGCTTGCTCTTTAAACTGCGGCGTATAGCGATTGCGTTTGGTGGATTCGGTTTCTAATTTGTTCGTTTTCATATGGCTCCTCAGGGATAGAGATTACTCTCTTAGCTGAGTGTCTGTGAAATCTTGGTAAGCGCCCTTTAAACGACGCTATTGAATTTCCGTATAAAGCCGTGCGAGTTTGGTTAGGCCGTTGGATTGGCGAGACGCCAGGGTAGCAAAACTTCGAAGTCTTCGACGGTTTTTGC
>NZ_JAXUHN010000007.1:0-3415 GCF_035916875.1 Methylomicrobium sp. Wu6 | reverse complement strand
ACTCTACGCGCTCCTGTTGGCTCAACTTAACCACCTTAGCAATACGCCCCATCGATAACTCCTCTGTAATTTTCAGAGGATTATATATCTATCGTATTTTTATACAATTAGACACTAGTACTCAGTCACTGTTGTAGTGTGTAGTAGCTCAAACCTAATCAGTAAACCGCCACTCCATTGGCCGAGCGGTAGTATTTCTTTGTTCTTGCCAGGCAGCCACCATAATGAAACACCTAAATGATCCGCGGCTTCTTTGCTGGGTATATCCCTTTTCGATCACTAATCGAGCCGCAACTTGCTTAAATTCCAAACTGAATTTTGGCCGTTTTGACTTGTTGCTGTTACTCATATTCACCTCTACTGACAGTATAAATTCTGCCTTGAGAAGTGTCCGGGCTTATTAAACCATTTCACCGATGCGCTGGTCGAGTTGACGCAACAGTAACAGCCCGCGCCATCGGCACTGATCGCGCCGATCTGAAAATTAGCTTCGATAACCCGGCGCTCCAGGCGTCCAAAAGTCATTGAATCCGAGGTACAATTTGGCATCGGCACAGTTCCTCACAAACTTTAGTTCGCAAGTAGATTTTATTAGCGTTTCAAGACTGTGCCGAGCTTTTTTGATGAAATATCCGGGCAGGGGTGCTCAATCCGGACGACAGTTTTTTGTACGGATTTTCCACGATTGTCTTGTGATTGATTTTCTAAACCTTATATAGGGTAAAATATTTACGGAAACATCAAAGCAGGGTGAAAATGAAAACACAAAAAATAGGATTTATCGGCGGCGGCAATATGGCGACCAGCCTGATTAGCGGATTGATCGCGTCGGGCCATGAACCCGGTAACATCTGGGTTTCGGATATCAATGCCGAGCAGCTCAAGTCATTGGCGGAGCGCCTGACAGTGAATGTAACCGCATCGAACGGCACGGTGATAAACGAGGCCGATGTCGTTGTATTGGCGGTAAAGCCGCAGGCTTTGCACGATGTCGCATTGCAGGCCGCGCCGCTGATTCAGCAACGCAAACCGTTGGTCGTCTCGATTGCGGCCGGTATCAGCGAGCGTAGTTTGAGCGCGTGGCTGGGCGCCGATATTGCGATAGTGCGCTGCATGCCGAATACGCCGGCATTGGTGTTGACCGGCGCAACGGCCTTGCACGCGAATGCTAAAGTCAGCGCCGAGCAACGCAACACGGCCGAAAATATTTTGCGTTCGGTCGGTATCGCGCTGTGGGTCAAGGATGAGAAAGAACTTGATGCGGTGACTGCGGTGTCCGGCAGCGGCCCGGCATATTATTTTCTGCTGATGGAGGCGATGGAGCAGGCTGCGGTGGATTTGGGCTTGACCGAAGAAACGGCGCGATTGTTGGTGCTGCAAACCGCATTGGGTGCGGCAAAAATCGCGTTGGAATCGAGCGAAAGCCCCGAACTTTTGCGTAAACGCGTAACCTCGCCGGGCGGCACCACGCAGCGCGCGATCGAAACCTTTCAGCATGGCGGTTTCAACGATCTGGTTTCAAAAGCATTACATGCGGCGCGCGACCGTTCGATCGAAATGTCCAATCTACCGGAGTTCAATTAATGGGTTCAAGCTATATTACCGATCCGATCGTCCTGATCGTCGAGGCGTTGTCTTCGCTGTACATACTAGCCGTACTGATGCGTTTTCTGTTGCAGTGGTGCGGCGCCGACTTTTATAATCCTATCTCGCAGTTTTTGGTCAAGGCGACCCAGCAGCCGTTAAGGCTGCTGCGCCGCTATGTGCCGCCGATCGGCAAGATCGATACGTCTTCGCTGATCCTGATGCTGGCTTTGCAAATGCTGGCCAATTTTTTGATCGGATTGTTGCAGGGCGCAACGCTTGGCATCGGCGCGTTGACAGTGATCGCGATCATGGAACTGGTCAATTTGCTTTTCAATGTATTCATCTTCGCGATTATCGCACAAGCGTTGTTGAGTTGGATTAATCCGGGGCGCTTCGATGCGGCGTCGTCGATTCTTTACAGCCTGACCGAACCTTTGCTGAATATTTTCAGAAGAATCATTCCGGATTTGGGCGGCATCGATCTATCGCCGCTGGCCGCGTTATTGTTCATGCAGGTCGCTCGCATGATCATCCTGCCTCCCCTGAATCAACTGGCGGCACTGATCGCCTGGTAATTGCGGCAGGCTTCTTTCCCGGCAGGATGCTGCCTGCCGGCGTAGCGAAAAGGAACTGCTCAGACATTTTAACGTGCCGATCTTTCGCTATACTTTAGACGATTCCTGTTTATTCAATGTTAAAGCCATGCAAGACCGCACTTTTTCTATTAGCCTGTTGCTGTTCATCGTATGTGGCCTGACTGCCGTCCAGGCGGCTCATGCCAAGAAAATGTACCGTTGGGTCGATGAAAACGGCAAAACGTTTTTATCCGATCAGGTGCCGCCGGAACAGGTTCAACATCGCCGTGAAAAGTTGAGCGAGAATGGGCTCGTGGTTGAGGTGACCGAAAAGGCGAAAACCCAGGAGCAGATTGCACTCGATCGGCGCCTCAATACGTTGAGAAAGGCGCAGGAAGAAATTATCGCTAAGCAAAAGGTCAACGATAAGGTATTGTTGAGCGCTTTTCGTAATGTCAACGATATGCAGGAGTCTTTAAAGAAAAAAATGCACGCGATGGATTCGCAGATCATGATCCTGCACAGCAATAAGCTCCGTGCCGAAACCGCGCTGGAAAATCAGCTTAAACGCGCCGCGAGCCATGAACGCAGCGGCGAAAAAACTCCCGCCGTGTTGACTGAGGAGATCAATAAAGCGAAGGCGCAGATCAAAGAGGTCGAGGCGGAGATCGAGAAACAGGAAGGCAAGAAACGGCATGTCAAGAGCGCTTTCGAAGCCGATATCGAGCGCTATAAATTTCTAACCCATTCCGATACCGAAGAGCCGCAGGAGCTGAGCGACAGAACCGCGGAAATGAAGGCCGCCGTCGAACTGGGCCTGTACCTATGCGGGAGTCCAGCGCAGTGTGCAAAGGCTTGGGAAAGCGCACATCAGTTTGTGCGCACCTTTTCTACGACACCTCCCGATATTGACAACGAAAAACTGCTGATGACAGCCGAACCTCAAGCCGACGCCGATCTGAGTCTATCGGTTTCGAAGATCGATATGGGCAATAGTCAACAGCAGTTGTTTCTCGATGTCCGCTGCCGGCAGTCGTCGCTGGGCGCGGAACTCTGCGCAAGCGACAAGGTGCGCGATATCCGGACCTCGTTCAGATCGTATATTGAAAACGGCGTTGCAGGGAGAGTGCCTAACTAGTGTCTGCCCGAAAAGTATAATTTTCCCTATCCACCGGCCGAATTTTTAAGCGACTCACACTTTTGTGTGGAGCCGTAGCTCAGGCAGGCAGGCGGGTTTTCCTGTGTCCAAAGGG
>NZ_JAXUHN010000006.1:0-6480 GCF_035916875.1 Methylomicrobium sp. Wu6 | reverse complement strand
TGGAGAAATACATTGCTGCCTACAACACGGGAGCGCAACCTTTCGTTTGGAAGAAACGCGAAGTCGTTGGCAGCCAGATCAAAAATACAATCTCTAACTTATGCAATTAGACACTAGTTCCTGTATTTTTAACGAGAGCAACAAATCATCATTAACAAAATGTATCGAATTATCTCTGATTTCTGTTAATGCAATAAGATTGTCATTTACAACTTTATCGATTTTAACGCCGTAGTCTTCGGTGACGATTCGGTACGCTTCAAAAAGGTTAATGGACAAAGGATTTCCCCAGAGCGATTCTTCTTTGGTCGCTTTACAGAGGACTTTTTACCCGTTTTAAGTGTTTTATGTTCCATTGCATAAAGCGAAGCCAATTTGTTGCTTGCTAGGTTAAGAACTTTCGCCTTTAGCAACAATTCCCAACCATTAATACAAAGAACAGAGAATGTTTCCTCACGATATTTGAAGTCTGGCTTATTGTAGATTTCAATCGCCGACAGCATTGCAGCGACTGATTTCTCTAACATTAACCGTGATCGTGACTTCATGAAATTCCTTTGTAGAAGAAGTTAACAAGTCATTAAACATATCCGTATATCATACATTTTATGCATGCTATACGGGCAGAAACATGAATTAATGCTCATGCTGCCAGTCTCGATCAATTCTCTTCCCGTTCCGTATTTTCGATTTCCAATACTTCGGATACCAGTTTAATTTCGTCCTGAAATTGCGGGATCGCAGGAATTTTCCAGGTTTTTCCGGCGATACGGGAAAGCAAGTTATTCAACCAGGGCTTGTTCGATTGCGCTTCATGAATGGTCAGATAATGCGATTCCTCGTCGGTCACTATGCCGAAATCATGCACCCAAACATCAATCGGTTCGGTCTCGCCATAAAGCGTTGCCTGCACATAGGCGGTGCGTGCGTCGATGTCGAAATTAAATTCCGACATTTCAGCGATGCCTTTCAGGATGAAATTGGCTATCCATCTGACAAGGAAGTTCGGCGTGATTTTGATGGCGAGTTTGACAAGACTGCTTTTAAAACTCATGTTCGGTCTCCGATCTGTTACAGAATAGTGAGGTTAATTCTAACCATTCTTGGCGTTGCCGGTAAGCGAAACCCAAAATTTTTATCCCCTCATCCTAACCTTCTCCCGCAAGGGAAAATGGATTTAGGGTTCAGGGCATGACCGTCGTTTTAGAATCAACAGACGGTTGTTCGCCGGCATCGCAACATCATTCAATAATTCAAGCGCATGTTCGGCGGCCAGGTTTGTTATCGTTTCAAAATCCCGGATGCCGCTCAGGGGATCGCGGTTTTTCAGCCAGCCGTCAAAGCGGGCGTTGCTCTCGCTGGTGTAGGCGCCGCGGTAGTTGAATGGACCGTAAATGCAGAGCAGAGCGTTTGGATTCAAATAAAGGGACAGCCTGTCGAAGAAGATTTCGATTTCTTGCCAGCTCATGATGTGCAGGGTGTTGGCGGTGAATAGCGCGTCGACCGATGTGCACGGCCAGACGGGGTCGGTCACGTCAAGTGCGAGCGGTGGTAGCAGATTGGCGAGCTGCGCTTCATCCCGCCAGAGATTGATGCCGGGGATATTTTCGCTTCTATCGGTGGGCTGCCATTCGAGATGCGGCAAGTGACTCGCGAAATGGCAGGCGTGCTGGCCGGTGCCGCCGCCGATTTCCCAAACCGTGACCGGCTTGCAAAATACCTCGCGGATTACGTTTAATATGGGATCTTTGTTGTTTTCGCAGGCTTGGGAATAAGGTTTTTCGATCATGCGCTGTGTTGACGGGGAAGACGTAATGGCTCCACTTTATCGGGTTTACCCATGCAAGTAAAACAGATCTGTAGCGTTGCGGAAATTACCGCATCTGAATGGAATACGCTGGCCGGGCGCGATTATCCGTTTATTCGTCACGAGTTTTTGGCGGCGCTTGAAAAGAGCGGTTCGGTGTCCGAGAAAACCGGTTGGTTGCCGCGCCATCTATTGGTTTACGATCAGGAAGAATTGGTTGCATTGCTGCCGTTGTATCTGAAATCACATTCGTTCGGCGAATATGTGTTCGATCAGCAATGGGCTGCGGCTTACCGGCAGCATGGATTGGCCTATTATCCGAAAGCGTTGACCGCGATTCCGTTTACGCCGTGTCCGGGGACGCGCCTGGTGCTCAAAAATTCGGCCGATCAGGCAAACGTGATGCGCTTCTTGTTTGATTGGATACAGGACATGTCGATAGAAAGAGGTATCTCGTCATGGCATTGTCTGTTTCCGGTTGATCGGCAGGCCGAGCAATGGCAAGTACTCGGATTGCTGCTGCGCGAGGCCGTGCAGTTTCACTGGTTCAACAAAGGCTATCGGGATTTCGACGATTATCTGGATGCGTTCAATGCGGCCAAACGAAAAATGATCAAGCGTGAACGGTGCAGAGTTAATGGTGCCGGCATCGAATTACGGCGTGTGCCCGGTGATCGGGTGAGCGAAGCGGAGTGGCAAATTTTCTACCGGTTTTATACGCTGACCTATCTGAAAAATGCTTCACAGCCTTATTTGGCGTCCGATTTTTTTACGCGCTGTGCGGCCGCGATGGGAGAGTGCATGATGCTGACGTTGGCGATCAAGCACGGCGAGACCGTTGCCGCGGCATTGAGTTTTATCGGTGGCGATACGCTTTACGGCCGCTATTGGGGCTGCGCGGAAGAACAGGATGCCCTGCATTTTGAAGCCTGTTATTATCAGGGTCTGGACTATTGTATCGAACACGGGTTGAAGCGCTTCGATTCCGGCGCGCAAGGCGAGCATAAAATTGCGCGCGGATTCGAGCCGGTTTCGACTTATTCGGCACATTGGCTCAAAGATGCAGGCTTTGCGGAAGCCGTTGAAAAATTTCTCATGCATGAACGGCGGGCGGTCAATGCCTATCGGCAAAATGCGGTAAATTACCTGCCGTTTAAAAAATAATCGCCGTTGCCGGTTTGAAAATAGTTGTAGAACTGATACAGTCATCCTAAAACTGCATCGGGCAGTACCGGTTTTATTGTTTTATCCCAGGAGAAGTATTCATGTCCGAATATAGAAGATACCAATGTACGGTTTGCGGTCACATTTATGACGAACGCGAAGGCGACCCCGATGGCGGAGTTGCGCCCGGAACCCGTTTTGAAGACATTCCGGACGATTGGCGTTGTCCCGAGTGCGGCACCGTTAAAAGTGATTTTGAGTTGATCGAATAAGCGTACTGTATCTGGAGATCGAACATGCAAGTCGTGATTATAGGTTCCGGTATTGCCGGCGTCACCTTTGCCGAGAAATATCGAGCGCTGAATGCCGACGCGGAAATTACCCTTGTTACCCACGAAAACGATGGGTATTATTCACGGCCTTTGCTGTCCCGTGGTTTTAGCAAGGATACGATCGAACAGACGATTATACTGAAACCGTTCGATGCGTTGCGTGAAAATCGTATCGACATCATCAGCGGCGCCGAAATCACCGAGATACACCGGGACTCGCGCACGGTCGGCCTGAAAGGTGCTTGTCAGGAAAAATCGCTCAACTACGACAAACTGATCATCGCCCAAGGTTCGGCGGCGTTCATTCCTCCCCCTCTTAGGCCCTATCATGAACTGTTTTTTTGTCTGAACAGTCTGGCCGATCTGAAGACGCTTCGCAAATTTCGCCAAGGCATCCTGAGTCAAAACCGCCAGCCGGACTGGGCGATCATCGGTGGCGGGCTGATCGGCTGCGAAGTGGCTTCGGATTTGGCTGTTTCGGGCGACAGTGTAACGGTGTACCATGCTATGGATCGGTTGATGGAGCGGCAATTGGCGGAGGAAGATTCTTTGTTGTTGCTGGAAGTCTTGAACCATGCCGGCGTCGATGTGTTATTGAATCAGTCCGTGCACAGTATCGCCAATGAAGACGATAAGGTTTGCGTGCTGACCGAGGCGGCGGCCGAGTTCGACGCGGTGATCGTGGCCTGCGGCTTCAAGCCGCGCACTGAATTGGCCGAACAGGCGGGTCTTGCGATCGGACGCGGCATCAAGGTCGACGAGTGTTTGAAGAGCAGCGACGACCATATTTATGCGTTGGGCGATGTGGCGGAACTGCCGAACGGCAAGTTGTACGCCTATATTCTGCCGATCCGCAGCCAGGCGAACTGGCTGGCCAGCCATCTGGCCGGGCAGGAAGAGGAAGGCTGGAAGCCGCCCGTTTTTACGACCAAGGCGAAGGTGCACGGCTTCGAAGCCGTGCATCCTTATCATCTTTGAGCATTGCTTCCTCTAGCGCGACGCTCAATTCCTACTGATCCAATGACTGAACACCGTTATTCCGACGCGGAGCGTTCGGCGCTCTATCGGGCGATCTACGAGCGCCGCGACATGCGTCATTTTCTGCCCGACCCGGTTGCTCCCGATATTCTCAGACGCCTGTTCGATGCGGCGCATCATGCGCCGAGTGTCGGCTTCATGCAGCCGTGGCGATTCATTCAGATCACTGCAAATGACTTGCGCGGACAGATTCATGCGCTGGTCGAACAGGAACGGCGGCGTACCGCCAAGGCATTGAACGAACGCGAAGACGATTTCATGAAGCTGAAAGTCGAAGGCATTCTCGACTGCGCGGTCGTGCTGGTCGCAGCATTGTGCGACCGGCGCGAGCAAGCGGTGTTCGGCCGCCGCACGCTGCCCGAGATGGATCTCGCCTCGCTGTCCTGTGCGATTCAAAATCTCTGGCTCGCGGCCAGGGCGGAAGGATTGGGCATGGGCTGGGTATCGCTGTTCGAACCCGAAGAGTTGAAGCCGCTGCTGGCGATGCCGGCCGATAGCCATCCGGTCGCGATTTTGTGTCTTGGGCATGTCGAACGGTTTTATGACAAGCCGATGCTGGAAGAGGTGCGTTGGGCGAAACGGATGCCTCTTGACGATCTGTTATTCGAAAACCGCTGGAATAACCCCGCCGCTAATGTTTGATATTCAGCCGTTGTCCCGAACGTTGGGGCCGGCCTTGCAGGCCAAAATCGATCAAAAGACCAAACCGCTCGGTGCCTTGGGGCAACTGGAGGCTTTGGCGCTACAAATCGGCCTGATTCAAAACAGCCTGTCGCCTTCACTTACCAAGCCTTGCATCATCGTGTTCGCGGGCGACCATGGCGTTGCCGCTGCCGGCGTCAGTGCTTATCCGCAAACAGTCACTGCGCAAATGGTCGCCAATTTTGCCTTGGGCGGCGCGGCGATCAATGTGTTTGCAAGACAGCATCAACTCGATTTGTTGATCGTCGATGCCGGCGTGAATGCCGATCTTACGGCGATACCCGGCTTGGTCCATGCCAGTATCGGCAAGGGAACCGCCAATTTTTTAGAACAGCCGGCGATGACCCGCGAGCAGTGCGCATTGGCTTTCAGCAAAGGAGCCGAACTGGTATTAAGACAGCGCAACGAAGGTTGCAATTGCATCGGTTTCGGCGAAATGGGCATCGGCAATACCTCGTCCGCGGCGTTGATCATGCATTGCCTGACCGGATTGCCGCTGGAACGCTGCGTCGGCCGGGGTGCGGGACTTAATGATGCACAGTTGCGGCATAAAGTCGCGGTATTACAGCAGGCGTTGGCCCGGTATCCTGGGCTGTCCGACTCGCGTGAGGTTTTGACGGCATTCGGCGGCTTCGAAATCGCGATGATGGCGGGCGCCTATCTGAAAGCGGCGGAACTGAACATGCTACTCCTCGTTGACGGCTTCATTGCCGGCAGCGCCTTGCTGGCGGCGGCCAAGATGTATCCTGACGTGCTTGATTATTGCATTTTCAGCCATATGTCCGGTGAACAGGGGCATCGGGCCTTATTGGATCACCTGAATGCGCGTCCCTTACTGAATCTGGACATGCGTCTCGGCGAAGGTTCCGGCATTGCGCTGGCTTTCCCTCTACTGATATCGGCGGTAGGTTTTTTGAACGAGATGGCGACGTTTACTGAGGCCGGTGTGGATCGAGATTGATTTTCTTTAAGAACTCATTAAACGAATGAAACGATTCTTCCTGCTGATATTGTCTATCTGGCGTCAACAATTGAAGCTTTATCTTTTGGCGGCGCTGGCCGGCGCCATTATCGGCGTTTTGGTACTGGCGCCGAGTTATGATTATATCAGCGCCCGCGAGTTGTCCGCGGACCCTCTCTCATCGGTCGAATATATGTTGAGTCAGGTCAGGGATATGCTGATGGGTAGGATTTCGCACGGCAATTTGATGCTGCTGGGTTTTTATGCGGAAATTGGCGCGTTGATCGGTCTTTTCTCGTTGGCGCTCTATAAGGTGGCGCATCAGCGTTTTGTGCATATCGATCATCTGAAAATGGAGCTAGTGTCTAATTGTATAAAAATACGATAGATATATAATCCTCTGAAAATTGCAGAGGAGTTATCGATGGGGCGTATTGCTAAGGTGGTTAAGTTGAGCCAACAGGAGCGCGTAGAGT
>NZ_JAXUHN010000005.1:0-4968 GCF_035916875.1 Methylomicrobium sp. Wu6 | reverse complement strand
CGCACCAAGCGAACCGCTCGTTCCCGAAATTCGGGTGAATAATGGTTTGTGGTTTTCTCTTTCATAGCTTCATCTTCTCAAAAGTTGAAGCCTCCATCAAACCCAGGGCGGTTCAAGTCTTGCGTAATTTGAATTGGTTCCTTTAATCAAGGAACCTCTACCGGCAGATGACTGCTTATCATGAGTTTGACTTGAGTCTCGAGCACCCAATGTGCTATGAAGGAATACAGGAAGCGTAACGGTAGTGGATCGGCGGTGTACGACGTCGCCCCGCGTAACCGTAGGGGCCGGGTGTTTTGACGAAGTTGGAGCGGAAGCGGAGTCAAAATACAAGGCCATCCGACACGGCGTCAAGTCATTGTGGAAGCCATGGCGCGCTGCGTACCGAAGGGGAGTAGCGTGTCGTGGCGGACACAGGACGAACGCGGGCTGCCGAAGGCAATAACCGCCAGCAAATTTTTTGCTGCTGAAATCGGACGGATCCCATTTCAGCTTTCGGGAAAAATGCTGGCGCTCCTGACTCTTGCTTACTGCATCTATCCAAAGAGTGATCACATGCAGGAGCGAATGTGATACGCTAGCTATTAGAGATTCCTTAATTACGCGCAACACCAACAGCGAGAGGAGGTAGATATGACGATATCCATTTCTCTTAAACATACGGCGTCTGAAATACATCAGGCGGCGCGTATCTACCAACCCAGAAACAGAAAAATAATGAACGGTTGCATCTTTTACGAGCCGCAGCTGATCATACCCCTGGAATGGGATGAAGAAACGCTCTGTCAGATCAATGAGCTGCTCGCGTGTTCCTCGGTCGTTTCCTACTCGATTCTTCAGTTGCTTTCGACAACACGAAAAAATCTTCCTATCTCGCAACGATTCAGATGGGGTTGGAAAACGGTTCGCTATACGGATGAAGATATCGATCCCTGGGAGGATTCACCCGACGACCGCTATCATCTGGAACGGGTACGTGTCCCGGTTGAGCAAACACGATACCAGCTCTCCGCTCACGGCATCCGTAAGATCATTGATTGTTTAAGCGCACAACAGCAAGGAAAGTATGTAGGTGTCCCGGTATCAGATTACCCCTGTATGGCGCAAGAAGCGATCGAAGCGGCGTGCCTTAACCGAACCGTCACCCTGAAACAGGTACGGTACATCCTGCATCTCAACATACACTACCTGGTGTCTTTAGTGCTTGCCTGATGCGTCACGTCAAGCCGGGATCTCGTGTGCCGGCATGTTGCTACTTCTATGCGCCGAGATTCAGGAGAATGGCGGTTTGCTGCGCGAAGCCGCCCTTCAATCCTAGATTTCTTATCTTAACGACATTAGGTGCTTAACCCCCGCTCAGCGCCTGGAAAATGTACACAGTCCCATCCTCCGGGACGCGATCCGAGAGGGTGTCTCTATCGAACACTATGGTGTCGTTGACGCTGAGGTAGACGTGCCGGCGCAGCGCGCCGCGTTCGTCCAGCACGTAATCGGTGAACCCAGGGGCAATTTCGTCGACCGCACGCAAAACCTCGGCGACCGAGCCGGCCGGCACGGTAATCGGACGGTTTTCGAGCGCCGGAAAGAACCGGAAAAGATGTTGAGTCATTTTTACCGTAGCCATGCCGTTTAGCCGAATCGCACCGAATAGACCGGCGGAAAATGGTTGCCCAGACATTGCCAGGTTTCACCGCGGTCTTCCGATAGATAAACGTTGCCTGTCGTGCTGCCGAAACAGAGGCAATCACCGGATATATCAAGCCCATGTCTCAGGACAATGTCGTAAGCATGATCCTGCGGCAGGCCGCTGCGAAACGATTGCCAGGACTGCCCGCCGTCTGTGGTTCGGGCGATGTACAGTCCGCCGCCGATCGCCATGCGCTCGGAGTCCGCGCAGGCGGGCACGACCCAGGCGGTGCGTCCGTCGCGCGCATCGACGGCAATCGGAAAACCGAAATGCACGCCGGCATCCGGCATGCTGACCTTTTTCCAGTGCTGCGCGCCGTCATCGCTGTAAAACACGCCGCAGTGGTTCTGCTGCCAGAGATGATCAGGCTGTCCGGCACAGCCCGCCACGAAATGCGGATCATGCCCCCATTCGGCTTCCGGATTCGGCAGATAATCCATCAGCATGCCGCGGTTGCGGCCTGCCCAGGTCCGGCCGCCGTCGACGGTCTCCAGCACGCCGGCCGACGAAACCGCGACATGAATGCGATTCGGATCGCGCGGATCGATAACGATCGAATGGATGCCCGGTTCGAACACGCCGTAATCAATGCTGGCCGGCGTGCCGCCCCAACGGTTCTCGCTGGTCGCCTCGCCGGAGAACAGATCGCCGCCGCGGCTTTCATGATTCCACAGCGGCCGGTTGAGTTCCCAACTGTCGCCGCCGTCATCGCTGACGAACAAACCGCCGGGGATCGTGCCGGCATACAGACGGCCGGGCTGTTCGGCATGGCCGAATGCCAGGTTCCATATCTTGAACACGGTCGCGTCCTTGTATTCAGGCTGCCCCACAGGCGCCGCCGGGTCGAAATCCGGTGTCGGCAGGTACTTGACGATATAGCGCGCGCCTTGCGGGTACTTTAACGAAAGCACATCCTCCCATGTCGCGCCCCCGTCACGCGAACGCGACAGCTTGGGCCCCCAATGACCATGATCCAGGGAAGTCCACAGCGTACCGTCGCGCGGGTCGCGCGCGGCGTAACAGACGGGAATACCTGCATGCTCGATGGGTCGAGGACGCCATGTAGAATTCGAACGATCGAATATCACCGTACCCTTGCGGGTGCCTAAAAGAATCATGTCGGACATCGGTTTGACCTCATGCTTGCGTGGATGAATATATCAACAGCAGCACCGAACATAAAGGCAGGGGCGTGCCGCTAACGGACGTTCAACCAAGCCGCCGAACCCGATTCGAAAGCGGTCCTTCAAAACTGCCAGCGGGCGGCATACCCCTTTGGTTGTGCGTTAGGCAGGATCATACAACAGACATTGTGTGGCCGCCAGAAAAAACAACTTGAATGTGATTTTGTACGACTTTCCCCCTAATGTTGCAGCCAGCATAGGGAGGAATAGCGAAGCGTATTCCGTCGGATATTGAATTTCCATGCGGCGCAATACGGCTTCGCCTATTGCGCCCTACGACCCTACAATCTATAGTCTTGGCCTGTCTGCCGGGTACGATCATCAACAAACAGAAAGTCTTGGTCGACAAGCTGAAGGGTACGAAGGATGTTGTGTATTTCTCGGCTAACTGCCTTACTAAACCTTTAAATATAGAGCGAGCTTTGGCGGATGACCTGGAAACAGGCGAGTTGCAGCGCAGCTTCCAAATTGAGGCGCGCGCATGTCCGGTTGCAGTGAGCGATTGACAGGCTGTATGCGGAAGGGCATTTGCCGGAGCTGGCGTCGGCCGAATTCTTGCGCTGGCTGCATAGCTTGCAGTACGCATTGCGTACCATTTTTTAAGCAGTGTCGATTTTAAGCCGAAAAAGGTACGCATTGCGTACCCTTGACTGGCCGGGATGGGCAAAGTCGCGCAAATTATCGCGATGGCCGCCTAGCACCATCGCCTGGCCAACATTCATCCCTTTCCTGAAGGCAACCTAAATCGTTAAAATAAACCGGTATCGGCAAATTTTTGATATTTCCACGGGGAAACTTTTTGAAACAGTCTTTTTATGATCTAAGCTACGCCGACCTGGAGAGGGTTGTCAGCGAAAATGATTTTAACGGCTCAGTAGCGAGAATTCTTTTCAACTGGTATTACAAGAAAAAAGAAATCACGCAATGCCAGGGTGATATATCCAAACTTTCATTGGCCTTTTTTGAACAAAACTATGACTTTTCTTTGCCTGAAATCGATAAAGTCTATGAGTCTAAAGATCGAACCGTAAAGTTTCTTTTTAAGCTGAAGGACAATCATAAAGTTGAAACCGTCCTGATTCCATTTAATAACAAATATTCTATTTGCCTCTCATCGCAGGTTGGCTGCGCAATGAATTGTTCTTTTTGTTTTACCGGAGAACAAGGGCTGAAAAGAAATTTGAAGACGAGCGAAATTGTGGGGCAGTTCTTACAGGCCTGGCGTTGGTTGGCAGTAAACAGGCCGGGTGAAGAGCGGATATTGAATATCGTCTTTATGGGGCAAGGCGAGCCTTTACATAATTTTGATGCCGTTAAGAAAGCGTGTGAAATTTTTTTATCTCAATACGGATTTTCGATCGGTGTTCAGAAAATCACGATTTCAACGGCGGGCTATATTCCTGGTCTTAAACGCTGGAGCGAGGAAATTCCACGGGTGAATCTTGCCTTATCGTTGCATTCGCCGTTTGAGGAAAAGCGAAATGAGTTGATTCCCATCAATAAAAAATATCCGCTCGATGAGGTATTGACCTATATCGACAAAATACCCTTGAATAAGAAGCAATTCATCACGTATGAATACATCCTGATCAAGGATTTTAATGATGATCCGGACGATGCTGAAAAACTGGGTATGTTGTTGGCTGACAGATGCGCTTATATCAACTTGATCCCTTTTAACTCATTCCCAGGATCGCGTTACACAAGTCCGGATATGGATAAGGTTGAAAAGTTTAAGGAAGTTCTGGATGCTTTTAAAATCCCGACTTTAATAAGAGGTACTAAAGGTGATGATGTATTGGCAGCATGTGGGCAGCTTAACTCAAATAGTCAACAGGCTGTCGATTTTCTCTATCCTGTAAGCCGTATGGGTACGTAGAGTGTAGAGGTCAAGTTTTTACAGATACAACGATAAATTGAGGTCGGCCCCAAAGAAATGGGAGCCATCATTCTGGGGCATGGATCTTATTCGGCAATGTGCGTTAAGTGCTTAGCAGAAAGTAAATTGGTATTGAGAGCCAAAACCAGCGCCGATTTCATCGATAGCCTCCTCAAGTTCGGTAGGTGTAAACGATTGGAATGGCAGCCACTCGTATT
>NZ_JAXUHN010000004.1:0-2636 GCF_035916875.1 Methylomicrobium sp. Wu6 | reverse complement strand
ACCAGATAGAAACTCTTGAACTGGCGGAAGCGTAGTTGATGAAACAGGATGACCAAGGTCATCAATTCCGAGAGACTCAAGGTGCTGGGCCGATGTCGCCGTTTCGCGCCGCTCGCTAGCAAATGGCGTTTCCATACCAGATCGAACACCCGGCAAAAATCGTCGAGCAGACAAAAAAGTTCGGTTAAACTGTCGTAACCGTTCAACCGCACCACCTAGCCAGACCATTGGTACTCTGGTTTAATCTGTGGAGCGGAAAGGCAGCAATTCGTCGATACGGCTGTTGGTCCAGGTAGGCAGTTTCGCCAGCGTTTCTTTTAGCCATACCGCAGGATCGAGGCCATTGAGCTTGGCGGTGCCGAGCAGAGTCTGGATCACGGCGGCGCGTTTTCCGGCACGTTCCGAGCCGGTAAAGAGCCAGTTCTTTTTTCCCAAAGCGATCGGTCGGATACTGTTTTCAATCGGGTTGTTATGAATCGGCAGATCACCGGTTTCGGCATAGCGCGTCAGAGCGGTCCAACGCTTCAAGTTGTAATCGATCGCTTTGGCGGTGGCGCTGTTGGGCGCGGTATGGAGTCGGGTTTGCTGCAGCCAGTCGTGCAAGTCGGCCAATGCCGGTAGGCTTTTTTCGGCGCGCAGACGTTGGCGTTCCATTGGACTCAGGCCTTGGCCTTCGGCCTCAATCGCATACAGCCCAGCAATCCGGTTCAAGGCTTCGTGCGCGATTGGGCTCTGGCTGGCCTGGAAGAGGTCGAAGAACTTCCTGCGCGCGTGTGCCCAACTTGCGTCCGGATAAGTCCGGAAAAGGAGAATGTTACATAACTGAAACCTTTTATTGAAATCCAGAGGGTTCGACTCCCTCCCGGTAAAGGTTAGCCAGCCAGCCGGAAACGAGTCTTGCATGGAGTCTGGTAACAGACCTCGTGAAGCGTAGACAGTGGGTATTAAAGCTGTGTGATTGAGTCTCGAAATCATGTGATTGCTGACGTCTTTATTGTGTTGGGTATGGGGACAGCATTGCTACTTGCGTTTAGGCGAGCAAGTAGCGGGTCGGCCGGGATCTAAGAGCAGAGCAAAGATACAGGATGGATTTCCCGGAAACCGGAGAGATCCCGTATTTGACCCGTCAAATCAGCCTGATGGGCGCCTTGGCTGAAAGGGGCCCGGCTATTCGGTTTGCTCCTACCGAGTAGAGCGAACGTCGAGCAAGGACGGGAAGCCGTGAGCGAATCCATAAGCAAGCGGCCATTCCATGCGGGAAGTCGTAGCTTCTCATAGTACCGTTGACAGTGGGGAACCTGGCTCGCAGGGACCCAAACGAGGGAAGGAGAAGTCGTGTTATGAAATCGCTTTAATGAAACATGGGAGGGTGCATTGGAACCTTTATGCGTGTCAACGAAACGAGAGCGAATAGCCGAATTGGCCAAAATCCATCCTGACTTGGCGTTTACGTCGTTAAATCATTACCTGGATTACGAATGGTTGCTCTATGCCTACCAGCTAACCCGCAAGGACGGTGCGGTAGGGATTGATGGTCAAACCGCCGCCGACTATGCCGCCAATCTGGAAGGAAATCTGCGTGATCTTCTGGAAAGATTGAAGTCCGGTCGCTATCAAGCGCCGGCCGTGAGACGGCATTATATTCCGAAAGGCGATGGTGGGCAGCGTCCGCTGGGTATCCCGACGTTTGAGGATAAAGTGGCGCAACGGGCGGTGGTCCTCCTGCTGGAACCGATCTACGAACAAGACTTTCATGATTGTTCCTACGGATTCAGACCACAGCGTAATGCGCATCAAGCATTGAGAAGCCTGCGTAATCACATTATGGATGAATCGGGTACTTGGATACTCGATGTGGATTTACGGAAATATTTCGATTCCATCGAATACGCCAAGCTTAGGGCAGTTTTGGACAAACGAGTCGTAGATGGTGTGATCAGGAAGCTGATCGATAAGTGGCTCAAGGCCGGTGTCATGGAACAGGGACGGCTGCATTATTCGGCCTCGGGTACGCCGCAAGGGGGCGTTATCTCTCCTCTGCTGGCGAATGTGTTCCTGCACTATGCCCTGGACGAATGGTTTGTGAAAGCGGTGCAACCGAGACTGGCAGGACACGCCAGTCTTACCCGCTATGCTGACGATTTCGTAATGGTCTTCAAAAGCATTAGCGATGCCAGTCGAGTATGGAAAGCCCTGGAAGGACGAAAGCAACGCTTCGGCTTGCAACTCCATCCCGAGAAAACTCGACTGATCGATTTCCGTTTTCGCAGGCCACAGCAACAGGGCTGGCACAGCGATATGGCGACAACGTTCAACTTCCTAGGGTTTACGCATGTCTGGACCAAGTCCCGGCGCGGCAAATGGATTGTGCTGCAGCGGACGGCGAAGGATAGAGTGGCAAGGACTCTAAAAGCAATCAATCAACGTTGCCGATTGATGCGCCATGATCCGATACGGGAGCAACAGCGTCGATTGAGTGCGATGTTGAAGGGGCATTACAGCTATTTTGGTATTACCGGTAACGGTCGCGCACTGCGCGTAGTTCATCATCAGGTGGAGCGTTACTGGCATAAGTGGCTGTGCCGCCGGTCTCGCAAGAGCCATATTCCGTGGCGAAATTTTCGGTCACTGCTGAA
>NZ_JAXUHN010000003.1:0-6804 GCF_035916875.1 Methylomicrobium sp. Wu6 | reverse complement strand
AACCCAGAAAAATCGGCTGATGCCTCGCCGTTTTGCCGGTTCCGTCAAAATCTTCGTTGTGAAAATCTCTGGCAGGGTTATGATTTTATAGGAATATTTTGTTTTCGGGCAGGCACTAACTAGCGGCTTAGCAGCAAGGTGCCAACGCCTTGATCGGTAAACAATTCAAGCAGCACCGCATGCTCGACGCGTCCGTCGATGATGTGTACCTTGCCGACGCCGCCCCGTAACGCATCGGTGGCGCAACGGGTTTTCGGAATCATGCCGCCCGAGATCGTGCCGTCGGCGATCAGATCGTCGATGTCTTTCAGGGTCAGACCGGTTAGCAAGTGGCCTTCTTTGTCCAAAATGCCGGCGGTATTGGTCAGCAGAATCAATTTTTCGGCTTTCAGCACTTCCGCGACCTTGCCCGCGACCAGATCGGCATTGATGTTATAGGAATGGCCTTCCGCGCCGACACCGATCGGCGCGATCACCGGAATGAAGTCGCTCTGGCAGAGCATCTCGACGACCGCCGGGTCAATGCTGCTGACTTCGCCGACATGGCCAAGATCGATGATTTCGGGCGATTGCGCGCTTGGATCGGCTTTGGTCAGGTGGATCTTTTTCGCGCGGATCAAATCGCCGTCCTTGCCGGTCAGGCCGACCGCCTTGCCGCCGTGAATGTTGATCAGATTCACGATCTCTTTGTTGACTAGCCCCCCGAGCACCATCTCGACCACGTCCATCGTTTCGCTGTCGGTAATCCGCATGCCGTCGATGAAATCTGTCGTTTTGCCGAGTCTTTCGAGCAAACGGCCGATTTGCGGGCCGCCGCCGTGCACCACGATCGGATTGATGCCGACCAGTTTCATCAGCACGATGTCGCGCGCGAAACTGTGTTTGAGAGCCTCATCGACCATCGCGTTGCCGCCGAATTTGACGACCACGGTCTTGCCTTTGAAGCGTTGAATGTAAGGCAGGGCTTCGATCAGAACATCGGCGATTTGGTGAGCTTTTCGGTTTTGCATCGTTTTCGGATTTTCCAGGCTAAAAAGGAAGTAATGAGTCGGGTTTTACTGTTTTGATCAACTGACTAAATTGTTGCTGAATTTTGTGCAATGACTCTCTGGTGTCCGCTTCGAAACGGATTACCAAGGATGGCGTCGTATTGGAGGCGCGTACCAGGCCAAATCCGTCCGGGAAATCGACCCTGAGGCCGTCTATCGTAGTCATCTCGGCACCCGGAAATTTGGCGGTTTTCAACAATTTTTCGATCAATTCGAAATTTTCGCCTTCTTCCAGCGTGACGTTCAATTCCGGCGTATTGACGCTGTCGGGCAGCGCGGCGAATACCTCTGCGCTGGTGCGGGTATCTTCGGAAAGGATTTCGATCAGGCGCGCGGCGGTATACAAGGCGTCGTCAAAACCGAACCAGCGGTCATTGAAGAAAATGTGCCCGCTCATTTCGCCCGCGAGGCTGGCGCCGGTTTCCCGGAGTTTCGCTTTCATTAGCGAATGTCCGGATTTCCATAGCGTCGGCCGGCCACCGAATTTTTTGATCTGGCTGGCTAAATGCCGGCTGCATTTGACATCGAAAATGATTTCCGAGCCCGGACGCGCGCTCAGCACGTTTTGCACGTATAGCATCATTTGCCGGTCCGGCCAGATGATCTTGCCGTTCGAATCGACGACGCCAAGGCGGTCGCCGTCGCCGTCGAACGCCAGCCCGAGATCGGCCTGATAGTGCTTGACCGCCAAGATCAGTTCTTCCAGATTTTCGGGCTTGCTCGGATCGGGATGATGATTCGGGAACGCGCCATCGATCTCGCAATACAATTCGATCACTTCACAGCCGATCGTTCTCAGCAATTTGGGCGCGATGTCGCCAGCCACACCGTTGCCGCAATCGACCACGACCTTCATCGGTCGGCCCAGGTGTACGTCATCTGAGATCGTGCCGATATAATCATTGACGTAGCGGCTGTTTTTTTCGACCGTGCCGGGCTCGCTGAGGGTAAAGGCCCGACTGTCGATGCATTTTTTCAGGTTTTGAATGCGGTCTTCCGCAAGCGTTTCGCCCTTAATCACCATCTTGACGCCGTTATACGCGGGCGGATTATGGCTGCCGGTAATCATCACGCCGGACTGGTCTTCCATGTGATGCGCGACAAAATATAGCACTGGTGTTGGCACCATGCCGATGTCAAGCACGTCGCAACCTGTGGAGATAATGCCGTCGGAGACGGCTGTCGACAGGTCGGGACTTGAGTTGCGGCCGTCCCGGGCAAGAACGATAGTATCACAGCCCCGCGTTTTGGCTTCCGTACCGAGCGCGCGGCCGATGTCGTAGACGACTTCTCGGGTTAAGGCTTCACCGACAATGCCGCGGATATCGTAGGCTCTAAAGATCGCATCCTTCGGGCCAACGGTTTTTTCAACCGGAAAACTGGCTTTTTCGATTTTGGGTTTGTCCTGAACTATGGGGACGCTTGTGGCGCTTGTTGTCTTGGGCGCCGGCTGTTGTCTGACCGAAGCCTGGGCAGGCTTCTTAAATATTTCAGATTCATTGCTTCGACTTTCGGGAGCCTTGGGTTTTGTTTTGGTAGCCGGTTTTTTGTCGAATCCGAAATCGATCACATCCGTAGAAAAGCCGCTTAACCCAAATAAATCATCCGTTGTGTCTTTCTTGGTAACCGTGTCATCGCTACCGTCGTGGTCCATAACTCGCTTGTATTGCAACAAGGTCGAAATAAAGCCTTTCATTTCATTCAGATTGGTCGAATAGCTGCCTTGAAAATTATTTTTCATCAAATCTTTGAATGCCCGCATCGTGCTGCGCAAGTCTTCGGTCAGCATCTTCGACAATAGACGATAGCCGAATAGGAACGCAGCTATCATCAATCCTAATGGAATTAGGATCAAATTGAGCATCAGGCTGGAATCGAGCGTAATGAGTGAGTCGGTCGTCCCATAGCTGAGATCCCAATTGGTGCCCGCAATCTGAATTTTTAGGTTGCTGTCTTCTTCGGTGGGAGCCAGGCCGGACGCTCCCAGTAATAATTTTCCCTGATGCAGGCGTATATAGCCGTTACCGGCCTGCGTTGGCGCTATGCTTGTACGGATGATGTCATCATCGAAGCTGGCCAAAAGCACGCCGATCGTTTGCTTGCCTTGCACGATCCTTCTGGCTATCGCCAGGTGCCTATTGGTTGGCTCGTTACCTTGAATTGCCGGCAATGGGTTGCGGTTGGTTGAGAACGTTTCGCGGACCATGTTCAGATCGGCGTATGTCATCGGTGGCGAGCTCTTGTCATCCAGTTCGGTAATGCCGGGCAACAGCAGCCTGACATTGAGAGCATGGGGAAGCAGCTGCGTTAACTTGGCCGCGGTCAGACGGATCGATTCCGGATTTTGACTGGCTAGCGCTTGCACGGTGTTGGTGTCTTGCGCCATTTTGTCCAGGCTTGTATTCAGTAGATCGATCTGCGTGGCAATCGATAGGCCGATACCCTTGGCGAGCGCGCCGACCGCATCTTCTTTCGACTGGTCCATTGCCCTGGAAGCGATCCAAAAGATGCCTGCGCTCGAAATCAAAAGCAAGAGCGTGGATACGGCGGCCAAATAAGAGAAAAGTCGAAACATCCTCTATCCCTTCAAATAGAAATTAGACTGACAGGTTTTAGACGAGCGGCGTGGATCAACTTTATAAGTTGGCGCATCTCAAATACGCTTAAGAATAGCCGATAACCACAAAACCATCAGGCTTTACCGGTCGATCCGAAGCCGCCGATGCCGCGCTCGGTCACGGTCGAGAATTCGGGAACGAGTTTGAACGCGACCTGCACCACCGGCATGAACAGCAATTGCGCGATTCTTTCTCCCGGATTGACCTGATAATCGTTGTCGCCGTCGTTATGTAGGATCACGCCGATTTCGCCATGATAATCGGAATCGATGATGCCGACGCCTTGGCCGACTCTGATGTGGTGATTCAGGCATAAACCGCTTCTGCTCGCGACGATCGCGACCAGGCCGGGGTCCTGAATATTGATCGCAAGTCCGGTGCCGATCAGTTTGTGTTGCCGGCCGCCGATCACGACGGGCTCGGCAATGCATGCGACCAGATCGATGCCCGCGGAGCCCACGGTTTTATAAGCCGGGATGCCGAATTGTTCGAGCAGGGGATTTACTAATTTGGTTTCGATCAATCGTTTCATGGTGCAGATTTGGGGAATTCGCTTGGATAAAAAAGCGCCCGAGGCGCGCGCAAAGGCAGGATTTTAACATTCCTGTTCCTCGCGGACATCCTCTAAATCCATGATGAACACAAAACGGAAGAAAAACGGCAACGATCGGAGAGGATCATTGCCGGGATGGGGGAGGTTATGGCCGATCCAGCAGGCGATGGCAGGCGAAAAAACCAAGATAAATCGTGAGGATCATGATCACCGATTCCGATGAGAACAAACTCAAGCCGGTAACCGAAGGGCCGGGGCAATAACCGCTCATGCCCCAGCCGATGCCGAAAATGGCCGCCCCTGCGATCAGCTTCGGGTCAATCGACGTCTTTTGGGGGAGATGAAAAGATGTCGACAAAAGCGGCGCGGGGCGTTTAAGAATGAATCGGAATGCAATCATCGCAACGGACAAGGCGCCGATCATCACAAACAGCAGGCTGGGGTCCCAATGGCCCGTCACGTCGAGGAAATTCAGCACTTTATTCGGATCGATCATATGCGCGAGCGCTAAGCCCGCGCCAAATAAAATACCGCTGAGCAATGCGATCAGATGAGTTTTCATGCGGTCAGCTCCAACAGATGACGGATCACATAGACCGTTAACATACCGCTAGCGATAAAGGTCAGCGTCGCCGCGATCGAGCGGATCGACAAACGGGCGATGCCACAGACGCCATGGCCGCTGACGCAGCCGTTCGCCATGCGGGTTCCGAATCCGACCAGGAAGCCGCCGATGCCGAGTAAGACGATTGGATAGCCTTGCCGGGGCGTATTGAAACCGGGGGCGAAGGCTCCTAAAAACAATCCCCCGATTACCAGACCCGCCAGAAACAACAGACGCCAGACCTTGTCGTTTTTTGGGGCATAAAATACGCCGTTCATGATGCCGCTGATACCGGCGATACGGCCGTTGAAAAACAATAGCATGGCGCTACTGATGCCGATTAAAGCGCCGCCCGCGAGAGCGGAAAAAGGGGTAAAATTTTCCATTGCTTGGGTCTCTTTGGCTGAAAATAAAGACGAAACAGAAGATTTAGTATATAGTAGAAAATAATAATATACTACTTTGCATTTAAAGGCAAACGCTTGCTACAAGGAGGGGGGGCAATGCCGTTAAGTTAAGAAGAAAGCTCCCTCTCCTGCTGGAGAGGGTTGGGGTGAGGAGGATCAAAAATAAGGAAAAATACTTTATTTTGATCCCCTTATCCCAACCTTCTCCCGAAGGGAGAAGGAGCGAAGCTTCTCTTAATTTAATGGCATTGGGGGGAGTAGCCCCCAGAAGCGATAGAGTTGAGCGATTTTTACGAAGCGTTGCTTGTGCAGTGAAATTGCAAAGCCCATCCAACATCGCTTCGAATCATTGTGCACTGAGATTTGATGATACCACTCGTTGGATATAAAGCGAAGTAAGCCCCTCAAGGGGGCTATGGAGTAGGTGTCTGGAGCGCCGAAGGCAAAAGCTGGTCGTGTTCAGTTTTTGCCGCTTGCTTCGGCTGCAAGGGGTAGGGTAACGCAGGAACAGTTACCGAGGGCATGGAGGCCCAAAATAAGCTTTGCAAAAATAGCGACTCTCCGCACTGATTATGCGTTGCGGGAATGAATTGCAGTCAAACGATTTAGAGACGTAGCTAGAATAAAGAAAACTCAAGGCTTAAGTTTGGCATTAATTTTGATTTTTATCGTCACTTGATGCTGTCCAGCGGGAACTCCTATGAATGCTGTGCCGATCACATCGCCTTTGAATTGGACAATTTGTCCAAAACTAGAGGAATCTAGCTTGCCAGTGACACTGACAGACCCCTGATATCCGCTGAAAGCAACGCCGGGATTCAACAGCGAGGCGTCACCGGTAGTTAAATTAGTCACACCCGAGACTTTTTTCTTCGACAGGTTAATATGACTTGGGTTCTGGCGTTTGTTGAGAAATAAACGACCTTCCCCTATAAAGATTTGGCTCTGAATACCCTCGGCAATTGGATCTCGATCGAATTCAACTTGTTCACTTACGTCCCACTCAACTACTTGCCATGATAGATTGTTGGCGGTGCCTTCCGGGTCATAATGCAAAATAAGAGCTAGGTTATTATCGGGATTTTGCAAAAGGTCATTGCCGTACAGCTTTTTCTTCTTAATGCCGGTGTGATTCGAGGAACCAAATTCAGGCTCATCGGAATATACAATTTCAATTCCTTTATTTTCTATCGGAAGAGGGTAAATCACGGGATTTGCACGAGCAGCACCCATATATACAAGAAGGGTTAAAGAACATAAGGAAATTAAATGTTTCATGGTTGCCGCCTATATTCAGATTTGTCACACCAATCATACGACAATAAGCTAAAAAATAAAATAACTATATTGTCTAATAGCTTGATCCTATAGGAAATGAGCTGTTTTTCCCTGGTTGTATGTGCGTAACTGAATGCTTAGTAAATACATATATTTAGGACATGCAAGAAGGTGTTTTTTTAACCAATAATGGGAAATCCCCCGGCTCTGCCGGGGAGACAGCAAAAGTTTGACAATAAGAGGAGTCCATCAGGAAACTGACTACCGTGAACCGCCAAGCACACGATAGAGGAGA
>NZ_JAXUHN010000002.1:0-5444 GCF_035916875.1 Methylomicrobium sp. Wu6 | reverse complement strand
CGGGAGAAGGCTGGGATGAGGGGATCAAAATAAAGTATTTTTCCTTATTTTTGATCCTCCTCACCCCAACCCTCTCCAGCAGGAGAGGGAGCTTTCTTCTTAACTTAACGGCATTGGGGGGGGGCGGGCATGTCTCGAATAAGAATCTAATGTGCGATACCGTACCGACGGTACCTGATGTTTCGATTAACATTCGCTCGGGGTTGTGAAACATCACAGCGTGCCCAATCAATCTCGAAACTTACCGAGATACCGGTCATTCTTAAGGAGTTGGAGGTAGTTATGAATAAATTAATTTCCATTGCAGCCGTGTCTTTTTTGAGCGCGACGTTTGTCGGCACCTCCTTTGCGGGTGGCGTCCAGGAGAAGCAACAGCAACTTCAGGAGAAACAACAGGAGGTAAAAGAAAAGAAGCATGAACTCAACGAGGAGCGCCAAAAGGAATCGGTCGAGCGTACCGAGGAGTCCAACAAGTCGATGCAGCAGGTGAGTCGCGCCACCAAGATCATCGGCACCAAGGTGAAAAATCCCAACGGAGAAAACCTCGGCGACATCAAGGACTTGGTGATCGACCCGGAGAGAGGCCAAGTGGTTTATGGAGTTGTCACTTTCGGCGGTTTCTTGGGCGTGGGGGACAAACTATTTGCCATTCCATGGGATGCTCTAAGTTGGAATGGTGATAAGAAGTATTACATCCTTGATCTGGATAAAGACACTTTAAAAAAGGCTCCCGGTTTTGATAAGAAGCACTGGCCGGACACATCAAATAAATGGGAACGGTTGCGTGAGGAGATTAATCAATTTCCTTTATATCGCCCCAAGGGTTGACGGAAAGCTAGGACTGGCGTTAGTGATCTTTGGAGTGGTGTGGCATAATTCTTAACCTAAAGGAGAACAGAAATGAGCTGGAATCGTATAGAAGGTAATTGGAAACAAATCAAGGGTAAGGTTAAGGAAGCATGGGGTGAATTAACCGATGACGAACTCGACCAAATCGCCGGAAAGCGTGATGTGCTCCTCGGCAAGATACAAGAAAAATACGGGATCGCGCAAGAAGAAGCCGATAAGCGGATCAAGGAATTCGAGAAGTCTCTCGATTGATCGTTTATTTTCTGGCTAGAACATGGATGGATAGTACCGTGCCGCTCGCTTGACGAGCGGCACTTCCATATTTTACGGTCAGATTTTACCCAATAAGACCAGAACCAATAAGATGACCAGGATTAATCCGATCCCGCCGCTGGGTCCATAACCCCATCCTCGGCTATGCGGCCAGGTTGGAACTGTTCCGACGAGCATCAAAACCAGGATGATGAGTAAGATTGTGCCAAGTGACATGGTAGTTCTCCTGTTAAAATTGGATTAAGAAAGTAAACCGATCAAGATGGCCAAACAGCGTGGCTTCAGTCCAGTGTATCGCCAATTCACATGAGACCTCAGTGTATGACCCTCCAAAGACGGTCAAAATACGCCTACGAAATAACTTAGCCTCGGCGCCGGCAAAATTAATATGCCCATCGCACGCGCCAATAGAGTTTCAATCACGATATTCATGGCGGCCTCTTTTTGATTGGCAATTCAGTCTAACGGAAAGATCAGACGTAGTCTGTACGGTGTCATACATAAGGCCGTATCACCGCAATCAAGTCCGCTGCGGCGATCCGGCCTTGTTATCCCTGCTTCCAACGCGAAACCAGAGTGACTTGATCGTTTCCAATAGGAGTAAGCTTAAGAAACCCGCGCCCCCGCAAACAGCCAGATCGACCCCGTGCAATCGGCCAAAATGGAATAGCGATTGCGCCGGACGCCAAAAGATAGCTATCGCCAGGAGCGCAATGACACTGGCGAGAAGTATCCATAGCGAGCGGTTGGGCCGTAAAAAGGCCCGGAACAGAGACGCCTTGAACGAGCGATTGATCAAAATCAGACCGATATTCATCAGCACCAGAGACGTGAAGACCAGTGCGCGCAAATCAGTCTCGGGCATGCCCATGCGCGCCGCGCTGATCAAAATGCCTGCCAGGATCGCGAAAACCACCAAACCTTGCAGGACCGCCCATAAAATTCGCTTCGGCAGCAGCAGCGGGCTTTCGGGATCACGCGGGGGGCGCTGCATCACGTCGTCCTCTTCCTTTTCGGCTTCAAACACCACCGAACACGCCGGGTCGATCACCATTTCGAGAAAGGCGATATGAATCGGCGTGAGCATCAGCGGCAGGCCCAACAAAAGCGGTAGAAGCGCGAGCCCGGCTACCGGGATATGCACGGCGATGATAAACTCGATCGCCTTGCGCAGATTATCGTAGATGCGCCTTCCTAAGCGGATGGTTGTCACGATTGAGCCGAAATCATCGTCGAGCAGGACGATCGCGGAGGCTTCGCGCGCGACGTCGGTACCGCGTCCGCCCATCGCAATACCAATGTGAGCGGCCTTGATTGCCGGCGCATCGTTGACCCCATCCCCGGTCATCGCGACGATTTCGCCATTGGCTTTCAAACTCTGGACAATGCGCAGTTTTTGATTGGGTTGGATGCGTGCGAATATCGATGTTGATTTCATGCGCTGGGCAAGACTCTCGTCCGACAAGGCGTCGATGTCTTCACCGGCAAGCACATCCGTCGAGTCGAGTCCTGCCTTTAGGCCAATGGCCCGGGCCGTGGCCGGATAGTCTCCGGTAATCATCACCACTCGTATACCCGCGGAACGGCATTCGGCAACCGCTGCCGGCACATTGGCACGTAGGGGGTCAGCAAATCCTATGAGACCCACATAGTCAAACTCAAAGCCGCGAGGCGTTTCCGGCAGGTCGTGCTGCCCCTGAGTTGCATTCGGGACGGTCGCCTTGGCGACTCCCAGCACGCGAACGCCATCATGCGCCAGTGCATCAACCTGTTCGCGTATTTCGGCCAAACGTTCAGCGGACAGTTGGCACAGTTCCGCTACGGCTTCGAGGGCGCCCTTGGCATAGGCCGTGCCGTTTGCATCACCATCAATGGATAGCAGGTTCGCAACCGCGAACAAATCCGGCCTTAGGCCATAAGCACGAATCAAGGTCCGATCGGCGAAGCCGGCCTTGCTCGAACCGATTTGGGTCTCCCAAAGCGCATGCACGGCTGCGTCCATCGGATCGGTGGGTTCGCGCGGACAGGCGAATAGGGCCGTTTCCAGAATTTCTCGCGGTTTGTCCGCAACCTTATTTTTTTCATCTTGAACCCAGCGCGCCTCATCATCGAGCAGGGAAACGACCGTCATACGATTTTCGGTCAACGTACCGGTCTTGTCGGTGCACAGTACCGTGGTGGCGCCTAGCGCCTCTATCGCTGACGCGCGGCGGGTGAGTACGCGAACCTGCGAAATACGCCACGCGCCCATCGCCATGAAGACGGCCATCACGAGTGGGAACTCTTCAGGCAGCATGGACATGCCGATCGCGATGCCGCCCAGCATCGCCTCAAGCCAGGAGCCGCGAAACAGCCCAAACAATACGACCGTTAGCGCTCCTACGAGTACTCCGATTATCGCGAAGACCCGCACAAACGAATGTATCTGGCGCTGCAAACGCGGTTGTTCCGTTTCGATCGAACCCAGGGCGCGCCCGATTTTGCCCATTTCACTGCGCATCCCGGTCGCGTGCACCAGCGCATGTCCGGTACCGCGCACCACCAGCGTTCCGGCAAAAATATAGGGTAAGTCTTCACCGCCCGGCTTCGGCACGGCGCGCTGATCTTGAGTCTTTGCTGAGTCATCTCGTGCCGATTTGCGAACCGGCAGGGATTCGCCAGTCAACAGCGATTCATCGAGCAATAAGTCTTGCGACCAGACCAGAGTGGCATCCGCCGCAATCCGGTCGCCTTCGGAAATGACGATCAGATCGTCCCGCACCACGTCCCGACCGGCAATCAGAATCCTCTTACCGTCCCGGATCACCAGCGCCCGAGGACTCGCGAGATTTCGCAGCGCTTCCAAGACTTTTTCGCTGCGGGTCTCCTGAACAAGGGTGATCGTTACCGAGAGAGAAGCGAATAAAAGCAGGAGTATGGCTTCTATTCTATCCCCCATCAGAAAATAGACGACGCCGCCTCCTATCAGTAGCGAAAACATGGGTTGGCGCAGCACTTCGAACAAGATGCACCAAAACCCGCGCTTGTCGGACCTGGGCAGTTCGTTGTACCCGTCCTTTTTCAGACGCTCCGAGACCATTGCGGCACTGAGGCCGCTAGCGGGTTCATAGGCTTTTGCCGGATTTTCCATGTGTCTGATTTCTCAAAATGGATTGATTTAAGGAACAGATATGAAATTGCTGTCGTTCCGGCTCACTCAAATTTGAAAACAGCGCCGGCTAAGCCGGTTCGAAGATCGTCCCAAATTTTATCCGTTGTATCTTTGGCTGTTTCCCAGGCATCGCCGCCGGTATTTTCCAACTCCTGCACCTTTTCGGCGGCTGCCAGTAGTATGGCATGTAACGCATTGAGGTCTTCGAGGTATTTAAGCTTTTCCATACCTGCCGATTCCCCCATCTTCGCCGTCAAGAGATCAATATCCGCGCTCCACTCTTTCAACTCCGATGCCAGTTTTTCTATGTATTCTTCTTTAGTTTTCATAGGTTTCTTAATATAGGTTGGTATTTTCACGTTGAATGGCTCATCCCTAGCGTGGGGCGATGTTGCCGTAGTTGTCGGAGACGATGACTTCTACGCGCCGATTCAATTGACGTCTGGCAGCGGTGTCATTATCGGCAACCGGAAACTTTTCGCCGTATCCCCTCGTCCTGACTCGGTCACTACTGATGTCCATGTCGATCAAAGCCGTCCGCACAGCATAGGCGCGCCGATCAGAAAGTACCTGATTTAGGACGGTACTGCCCCGGCTATCGGTGTAACCTTCAACCAACACCTTATATTCGGGGTATTTAGTGAGAAATCCGGCCAGCATTTGCACTTTGCGCATTCCTGCCGCTTCCATCTGTGCCTTGTTCGCGTTGAACAATACGTCGTCTAATTTGATCAATTGGCCGCGTCCCGCTTCCTTGGAATTCACCTCATGCTGTTGCATTTCATATCGAGCAATGCACGCTTGGTCACGTTGCGTATTGGCGCCAGCAATCGCCAATACGACGGTTTGCCGGACAACGGTTTCCTGGGCAATGGCCGTCTGATGTTTAGCTGTATCGGTGTCGGCCATTCTCGCTTCACGGTGGACATGATGGGCCAGCTCCTGCGCGGCGCTTGTGCAACCGGCCATAACGATTGCGGCAGCTACCATTACGCCGATACGTCGCATGATTCGGAACGGCCTCGTGGTAAGGTTTTTCATGTTTTTTTCCTTGCGTTAAGTGCTTAGCAGAAAGTAAATTGGTATTGAGAGCCAAAACCAGCGCCGATTTCATCGATAGCCTCCTCAAGTTCGGTAGGTGTAAACGATTGGAATGGCAGCCACTCGTATT
>NZ_JAXUHN010000001.1:0-2877 GCF_035916875.1 Methylomicrobium sp. Wu6 | reverse complement strand
CATTGAGGTAAAACCATGGACTTTATTCGCACCGAGCGCGATCCTTTAAGCCTGTATCAAAGCATGCTGCTGATCCGCGCCTACGAAAAAAGGCTGGCCGCGCTGTTCGCGGCCGGCAATTTCCCGCTGACCTGTTCGGCGCAGGGACAGGAGGCCGCCGCCGTCGGTGTGGTCCGCGCCCTGAACGCCGACGACCGGATTCTGACCAACCATCGCAGTTCGGCGCACCTGTTGGCGCGCGGCGCCGATCCGGGACGCTTGATCGCCGAAGTGATGGGCAAGACCACCGGTTATTGCGGCGGCAAAAGCGGCACCCTGCATATTTCGGCGAAGGCGCTCGGCGTGGTGCTGACTTCGACGATCGTCGGCGGCGAGCTATCGCTGGCGACCGGCGTGGCGTTATCGAAACAAATGCTGAAACAAGCGGGAATCGTGGCTTGTTTCTTCGGCGACGGCGCCGCCTGCGAGGGTATCTTTCACGAATCGCTGAACCTGGCGTCGGTGTGGGAACTGCCGGTCCTCTACGTTTGCGAAAACAACCAATGGCAGGCCTTCGTGCACCGGCGCGAGACGATGATCGCAGACCGCATCGCTCCCTGGGCCGGCAATTACGCGATCGATTATGCCTCTGTGGACGGCAACGACGTCAATGCGGTGCTGACAGCCGCCGAGGCCGCGGTCGAACGGATTCGCCGGACCGGCAAACCCTACCTGCTTGAAACCTGCACCTATCGTCAGAAGGGGCACTTCTCCCTTGACGATCAAGGCTATGTCGATGCCGACGAACTGACGCGCTGGAAAGCGCTCGATCCGTTGCGGCGCATGGAAGCGTATCTACTGGAGTCGGCCGGATTGAGCGCCGATGATCTGGCTGCGCTGCGGGCCCAGGCCGAGGCCGGCCTCGATGATGCGGTGGCGTTCGCGCAGCAATCCCCCTATCCCGATTCGTCCGCTCTGACGGCGGATGTATATGCCTGAAGGAGCCGACATGTCTGAAATCACTGTCAATGATGCTATCGTCCAGGCGCTGAACGAGGAAATGCAGCGCGATGCCCGGGTATTACTTTTCGGCGAGGGCGTTGCCACCCTGCAGCCGGAACTGGTCAAACGATTCGGCGCCGACCGCGTCCGCAACACGCCGCTGTCCGAAGCCATTATCGCCGGCACTGCGGTCGGCGCGGCCGCCACCGGTTTGCGGCCGGTGATCGACATGCTCTACGCGCCTTTTCTGGCCTATGCGATGGATGCCATCGTCAATAGCGCCGGCAAATTGCGCTACATGTCCGGCGGGCAATTCGAATTCCCGCTGGTTGTGCTCGCCAAGACCGGCGCCGGCTGGGGCGTGGGAGCGCAGCACTCGCATAATTTGGAGGCCTGGTTCGTGCACAGCCCCGGCTTGAAGGTGGTGATGCCTTCAAACGCAGCCGACTTCAAGGGCCTGCTGAAAAGCGCAATTCGCGACGATAACCCGGTGCTGTTTTTCAGCGACATGGCTCTGGGTTACGACAGCGGCAGGGTGGCGGCGGGCGAGGAGGCCCTGGTGCCGATCGGCAAGGCGGCCATCGCTCGGAGTGGCTGCGATGTGACGCTCGTGGCGTACGCCAAGTGCGTGCCTACCTGCCTGCAAGCCGCCGAGCAGTTGGCTGCGCTGGGCGTTGACGCGGAAGTCATCGACCTGCGCACGCTGAAGCCGCTTGACGAAGCTACGCTGCTAACTTCGGTACGAAAGACCGGCCGTCTGGTCGTGGTGCACGAAGCAGGGCCGCTGTGCGGCATCGGCGCGGAAATCGCGGCGCTGATTTCGGAACAGGCCTTTTCAGCACTGAAGGCGCCGGTGCGCCGGGTCACCAGTCCCGATGTGCCGACGCCGGCCTCTCCTGTGCTGGAGCGGGCTTTTCTGCCGCAAGCGCCGGACGTCGTCGCTGCCGTTCGAGGATTATTGGGAGGGGCGTGAGCCGACAAACGGAGCCAATCGGCCATGCGGTTCGCTGACTGGTGTTGAACAGAAAACCGGACAAGCCGACTTTTTGAAGAACTTTGCAATCTTCTCGGGGCGGCCGGCCCGACGGTAAGCAAGCGATTATCATCCCAAGCGGTTATAATCTTGCTCCGTCATGGACATAAAAAACCTCAAAATCCTGAACAATCCCGAAGAGGTCGCCGACTTTCTCCGCCTGCCGCTGTCGATCAGTCTGGCGGCCGGCAAGGATCCCGAGCGGCCTTCCTGGGCGCGCTGCCTGGGCTGCCGTTTTGATGCGTCGAGTTTGGAGCTGTGCCTGTACGTGTCGGAATCGGCCTCGAAAAAACTGCTCGACGACGTCAAAACCCATCCGAAACTGGCGGCGGTGTTCTGCCTGCCTTCTACCGAACAGACCATTCAAATCAAATGCACGGTCGGCCGTATCAGACCGATCGGCGCGGAAGAACGGCAATTTATCGCCGCCGCCCGGCAAGCTTTCGCGGCGGAAGTCGCCAATCTGGGGTTCGACGCCGCATTCACCGAACATTATCTATATGCCGAAAACTGCGTCGCGATCACGGCCGAGGCCTCTGAATTCTACGACCAGACGCCGGGGCCGTTGGCCGGCAGCATCCTGAAAGTCCAGCCATGACGCCTCGCCTCGAAATGATGCGGAATTGCTTCGACGGCGGCATTCCGAGCGTGATCGCCACCTGTTCCAAGGACGGCACACCGAACATTTCGCTGCTGTCGCAAGTGCAATATGTCGATCCCGAACACATTGCCTTGACCTATCAATTTTTCAACAAGACCCGAACCAACATTCTGGCCAACCCCTACGCCACGCTGACGGTCACGGACTCGCAAACCGCAGCCATCTACCGCCTGCACATCCGCTATCTGCATACCGAGACGTC